>JAJFMS010000005.1 GCA_020696885.1 Armatimonadota bacterium
AAGCGGCAGGGCGGCTTTGCCCGGCCGAGCGGGGGACAAGGTCCCCTGCCGGCCGGTGGCTACGGAGGCCTGCGCCTGCGCCAAGCCCACTCCGAGCAAGGGAAGCAGCAGCGCGGCGGCCAGCCGGGTGGGCGTTTGGTGTCGGTTCGTGTCAAGCATGGTCTTCACTCACAGGCGTTGGTGGGGTGCTGACGGGAAGGCGTGGGCGCCTCCTGGGTGGTCGGCATCATCTCAAGGGGACTTGTAGTGGAAGGTATTGGAGAACACCGAGGGCTTGTCTCCCCGGATAGCTCGTACGCGGTACTCGTAATCCGTGTTGGCGACAGTGCGGTCTTCGAAGCTGTTGCGGTTCGGAGCGAGCCGGGCAATCAGGGAGAACATCGTCTCGCCGGCTTGCTTCCGCTCCACCTCGTACAGGGCCGCCGCCTTGCTGTTGTTGATCCATCGCAGCCGGGCCTTAACCGCCGTCCCGGTTACCTGCAGGTTGCTCGGGGGGATCAGGACGCTGGTTTTCACCACTGCGTCCCGAGGGGTCGCTCCCCGCTTCCCGTCCGGTCCGAGGATGATGACCTGGTAGCGATACTCCGTGTCCGGAAGCAACTGCTTGTCCGGGAAGGAGAGGGTGCCCGAGTCCACGAGCGCCACGCGAACCGCGGGGTCGGTGGCGGCCTGTTTTCGCCATACTTCGTAACCGAGTTTGTCCCCACCGACAGCCAGCCAATGCACCTCCACCGAAGCCTCCTGGATCTCTCTGAAAGTCACCTCGGTAACCGTCTGTGAGGCCGGCTGTAGCGGACCGGACGCAAGATTGGAAAACTCGGAAGGCCCGTGGGAGCCCACGGCCCGTACGCGATAGAGGAACGGGCCGGTGCCCGCGCCCTTATCGCGATACATCACCTCCGGTTCGCTGCTCTTGGGCGCAGTGCCCACCTTCACGAAGCCCGACGTGTCATCGAGTGACTTTCGCTGCACTTCGAAGCTCTCTTCGTCATCGCTCTCATATCGCCACTTCAAGAGCGGGTCGCCCCCGTCGCGCCCGACGATGAGGCCGGTGGGGGCGGGGAGGGTCTGCGCCACCAGGGGCTTCGAAAGGGAGTACGCCGAGACGCCGTGGGAATTTAACGCTCGTACCCGATACTCGTATTTCGTGCCGGAGACGAGCCTGGTATCTGAGTACCGGGCGGTATTGGGTGGGAGCTTGGCGAGTTGTTGGAAGGGCCCCGGTTCGTTACCGGAGACTGAGCGGCGCTCTACTTCGAAGCCGTCTTCGTCGTTGCTCTGATCGATCCAGGTAAGGTCGATCGAGGCGTAGGTGGTTTGAGCGGCCATTAGCTCTCGGGGAGCCTCCGGCCCCGCCTGAAGCACGGGAAGCCGGGTGACGAACGCCTCCTGATCCTGACCGGGTGGGCGCGGCGCGGCGCCGGCGGTGGGGAAGTCCAGCGAAGTGGTGCTGCCGGTGACGACGGCGTGCCCGAGCTTGTCCACCGCGATGGCGTGCGCGCTATCTTCCCCACTCCCGCCCAGCAGCGTCGAATAGCTCAGTGCGGTTTCCTCCGCCGGCACCCGGGCGACAAATGCATCCGTGCCTCCGCGATAGGAGTGGAGCGAGTGCTCCTGTGAAAACGTATCGGATGTGGTGTCGCCGGCCAGGTACACGTACCCCAGGCCATCCACCGCTAGCGCGTTGATATGGTCGTTGCCGCTCATGACGAATCGACCCACTGTGGTATCCTTGCTGCCGCTGGGATACAGCCGGCAGAGGAAGGCATCATCCGGCTCAGGCCCCGGATTGATCCCGGTGGGTACGTTCTCCGGGAACCTGGCGGATTGAGTAAACCCGGCCAAATAGACGATCTCACCCTTGCCGAGGGCGATCGCGCGCGCCTCGTCGTAGGCGCTGCTGCCGATCAGCGTTTCGTACGTGCTGACTCCGCTTGGCGACAGGCGCACCACGCGAATGTCCTGTGAGCCGCCGGTTCCGGTCTTCGGAGTTCGCGTTCCGCGAGTTTCTCCGGAGTTGATTGCGACATACGCGTCGCCGCCGGAGCTTACAGCGATCGCGCTGGCGGCATCGATGCCGCCAGCGCCGAGGTAGGTGGCGTAGGTCACCCGGTCCGCGTCGCGATCGAAGCGAACGGCGAAGCCGTCTCGCGCGCCGTTCAGGCGCGGCTGGTGGCTGGTGAGCTCGGGCTTGAGCGGGCTTTCGAGCAGGTCGGGAGACTCGGTATAGCCGGAGACGTGCGGGTTTCCCGCGCCATCCAACCCGATGCCGGTGCCCGCGTCGGAGCGGTCGCCTCCGTAGAAGAACGAATACTCCAGGCGGGAGCCGTCCGTGCTGAGGCGGCAGACAAAGGCATCCCGGTCGCCGCGTAGCTCCGCTCCAAAAGGTCTGCTGCGGGGCGAGACCGGGAAGTCGCGAGAGGCGGTGGAGCCGGTGAAATAGGCTCGCCGGTAGGCATCCAACGCGATGCCGGCGCCGGTGTCCTGACTACTGCCTCCCAGGTACGTGGCGTAGATCAGCTTCTCTCCGGTGGGGTCCAGCTTCATCACGAAGATGTCGGCCGCGCCGCCTCGCTCCGCTTGCACCCCGGCTCTTGGGACGAGATCGGTGGAAGTGGTCGTCCCAATCACGTAGGCGTTGCCGTCCGGATCGAGGACAACCCCCTGTCCGGTGTCCGCGCCGTTTCCGCCCAGGTAATGGGAGTAGACGAGCACCGGGTCGATCACCAGCGGCGCAGACCGGTCATACGCGCCGAGCCGGAAGGAGACGTGTGCCTCGCCCGCCGTAGTCCGGTTGACCACGTAACGCACGTCCACGGGCTTTGGCGTGCCACCACCAGGTTGATAGGCCACCGGTGGCCGCTGAACTACCTCGCCCAGCGGGGTACGGATGCAGAGCGCGCCGTCGCTCCGTAGCCGGGGGGGCTCTCCCCCGCCGGCAGACAGGCGGATGCGCCCGGGATCCGCCCCGGGCGCGACCTGGAAGTCGTACTCCAGCATGCCCTGCCGGCCGTGGTATACGAGGTCGATCCCGGGGTAGATCCGCGGGTAGCTCACGGTCCGGTAAGCGGATAGGCCGGTTCGCCAGGCAGCGGGATCGGCGCCCTTGAGGTAGTTGATTCGGCCCGGAAGTGGCTGCCCGCCCTTTCCGCGCACTCCGCGATCCGCGCCGAGCAACCGCAGCCGGACTTGGGCTTCCCGGCCGGCGCCCATGGCGGCTGGCGCTCGGAGCCGGACCAATGCCTCACCTGGGCCGACCTGCGCGCTGTAGCCGGCTCCGCGCACCAGGAAGTCGTGATGGCCCTCGGGTCCGGGGGCAGCCGTGAAGTGGAGTGGCAGGCGAGAGTAGCCGCTCCGGGCCGCCGGCGCTCGCCGCAGCGTTACGCCGGAACCGAGGGCGGCATGTCCGGCTAGGCCGGACGCGGCTGTCAGAAGTGCCGCCCCGAACACCAGCCGGCGGACAGTGCGACTGTGGGCTTCAGGGCTCGATCCGGTCAACGTCTGCAGGTTCATGCGTTCCTCCCACGATTCGGGCTTACGCGGTTAAATTCGCTCGCAACGGGAGCGTACTCCCGTTGTGACTGCATTTCGGTCGGCACTCGGCTCCTGTCAAGAAGGAAACCGGTTGATTGAAAGTCTATCTATAAACCAAGCTTAAGTTTGGTCGATAACCGGTTATTCGCACTGGTCATCGGCCATTCCTTCTGGGGGATTTGCATTGACCGGCTTACACGCTTCAAGGGGGCCGAGGATGAAGAGACTCTTTGGTGCCGCGCTGTTGCTGGCGCTGCTGCCTCTGGCAGCGGCGGCGGCGCCGTTAATCGCCCCCGGACAGCCGGGGGCTGGCGCTGCCAATGCTCCGGCGCCAGCCCCGAAGCCGCCCTCCATCTCCGAGGCGCTGGACCTGGGTGAGTTGGATGACTTCAAAACCGTGATCCGGGTGTTGAAGGGTGTGGCGACCGGGCTGGAGTACCTTCCCAAACCCGGGTTCGAGCCGGGAACCCGGAAGGTCCGCAACCAGCTCGTCCTGTTTGGTCCAAGCCTCGAGGTTGCCAAGGCCGTAGCAGCCTGGAAGACGGTGCACCAGCGCAACCTCGCGGGACTGAGAGCCGAGGTGCGATATGCGGAGTTCGTGGAAGTCCGCTATCTGACGCTGGATCAGGCCAAGACCCTGGTGAACCAGGCGGTGCCTGGGGCGGGCGGGGAGTCGGGTCGCGTATCGGACCCGCGGAACACGGGTGTCGGAAACGAGGGGAGTGGAGGGCAGGGCGTTCCCGGGGCAGGCGGCTCCGCGGTGATCTCCCGCAGCACGCGTCTGGCCGGTGAGATCGAGATCCTGGATGGATCCAGCGCTCCCCTCCCGGAGGGGATTACGAATCGAAACAAGCCGCTCGAACTGGCGCCCGATGCATCGGGACGCAACGCGGAAGCGGGGACCAGCAAGACCGAGACGTCTGTAGCGGTGTCGAATCTGAGCTTCTCGAAGGTGCGCGGCTCCGCTTCACTGGGGACGAAGGGGCAGCGCCTCCTGCTGGTGGGAACCGAGTCGCAACTCCAATTGGCAAAGGACCTACTGATTGCGGCCGACGTGCCCCCACTGCAGGTGCTCATCGAAGCGCGCATCCTGGAGGTAGCGCCGGAGACCGTTCTGAACGCCGGCTTCGAGTGGGTGGATAACGCCACCGGGAAGCTGACCGGCACCACGATCGCGGAGAAGGGGCCGCATGGATTTGCCATCGGGCGCGTCACCCGCACGCGGTTCGATGACGTGTCAGTGAGAGTCCAGGCGCTGCTGCAGGACCGGAAGTCCCGTGTGCTCGCCAGCCCTCAGCTCAAGATCGTGGACGGCGGGGTAGCAGAGATCTTCTCGGGGACGAATTTTACCGGGAGCCTCGTCCCGGAGGACAATCCGCTCAGCGGCACTACCACCCTGCTTGGTGTAACCCACACCGGAGTTCAGCTTCTGGTGAACCCACAGGTCCACCTCGGCAAGGATGGGGTCCCCAGCCAGATCACCGTCCGCATCGTGCCTTCAGTTTCGGCTCCGTTGCTGCGAGAGGGGTCGAAGAAGGTCCCAGACCGGATCCTCCGCCGGATGGACACCACAGTACTGCTCCGGGATGGAGAGATGCTGGCGATAGGCGGGCTGATCAACGAAGACGAAATCCGGGAGATCCAGAAGGTTCCGCTGCTATCCGAGATCCCGTATCTGGGGGAGCTGTTCAAACGCCGGAAGGTAGATAGGCGCCGCAGCGAGTTGATGGTGGTGCTGACCGCCCGTGTGCTCATTCCTGGCCGGGACATTCCACTGGCCACCCGAGAGTTTCAGGACCAGGTCCCTGCCCTGGCCGGTTTCACCCTTACGCCGCAGGTCAAAGCCGGGGATCCGCCGACCGACGCGGTGCCGGAGGATGGACGGGTGGCCGGACTGGTCCGCCTGGTGGCCGCGGCGCCTGCAGGCGGGATGGACGTACGGCTGGAGTTGCCCGATTCACCCGCCGCGCTGGGACTGGAGTTTGAACAGGTTACCGGCCTTCGCACCGGGCAGGGCGCTGATGACGTGCAAGACGCTCGCACCATCCTGGTGCACGTCCCTGCCGGCGAGTACCTGGCGCGCTTCCATTTCAGAGCCGCAGTGAAGCACCAGGACCGGGTGGTGCCGATCCAGGCCGTGGTCGGGTCGCAGAAGCGGACTATCCGGCTCCACATCTTCGAGCTCAAGTAGCTCTGCCACGTTGCATCTCGACAGACCTAGATCGCGATTGAAGGCTCCACGATGTATCTCTTCCGTATCTCAGCTTGCTTGCTTGCAGCGATCCTGCTAGGGACTTCCCTGGCTGCTGCCGCCGATCCACCGCCCATGATGGCAGAGCCGGCGATTACCACCGGCCGCATCGAGCTGGGCGATACCACGCACTTCGACATCATTCGTAAGCTACTCAAGGAGGCAGGCCCGGCCATCAATCTGAAGTTCCAGACGATGGTGGATCCGGGCACTCGCAAGGCGAGCACCACCGTCTTCCTCATCGGCACCCCTGCGGAAGTCAAGGCGGCGCTTGATGTCTGGGAGACCCATAAGGCGAACCTTCTGGGGCTGCAGGGTGACGAGAAGCTCGCGGAGTTCGTCTATCTGCGCTACCTGGAGCCCTCCGCCGCCCAGACGCTGCTGCGGTCGGACGCGGGGGGGGCGGAGAGCGGTCTGGCGGCGCTTGCGGTCGACGCAACCGGAGGTGTCCCAGACCGGCTGGCTGGGGAGTCGATCGCGCTCGCCGGCGAGCCTCGGGTGATCGGAGGATTTTCAACTCCCTACTCGGACAACACGGGTGAGCCCGGTGCGGAGTCCGGGCCCACCCGGCGCGCGGAAACCGGGGAAGCGTTCCTACGCCCACGCCGTCCCGAGTCGAGCCAGTCTCAGGCCGAAGCCGGCGAGATTACCGCCGCCCTGTCGGGGGTACAGCGAGTGGTGCCCAAGGCGGTCGGTGCGGCTGGCCGACGCCGACTCCTGTTGGTGGGTACCGCCGTGCAGATCCAGACGGCGAAGGATCTACTCAAGGAAGCCGACGTACCGCCAGTACAGGTACTGATCGAGGCTCGAATTCTGGAAGTGGCACCGAATACTCTCGTTAATG
The DNA here is from genome assembly GCA_020696885.1 of Armatimonadota bacterium. The sequence goes on from JAJFMS010000005.1 coordinate 6,630, forward strand.
CCGGCCTTGAATGGGTAGGCACAGACGGCAAGCTCACCGGTACGACAATCAGGGAGAAGGGGCCGCACAATGGGTTCGCGATCGGTCGTGTGACCCGAGACGCATTGGCTCCGCTGAGTGTTACGGTGAGAGCGCTCCTCCAGGACCGTCGTTCGCGATTGCTCGCAAATCCTAGTCTCAAGGTCAAGAGCGGTCAGCCCGCCGTCATCTTCTCCGGCACCAAGTACGCAACTACGGATGCCCTCATCGACAAGACCAGTTTCAAGAATACCATCCGGATCGTGGACTTCCCGATCGGCGTCCAGTTAGTAGTCTTCCCGGAAGTCAACCTTGATCCCGAAGGAAAGGCGCACCAGATCACGGCACGCCTCATCCCTTCCGTCTCAGCTCCGGTATTCCGCGAGAACAGCACGCCCTCCGCGGTGCTGCGGCGCCTGGATACCAACGTGGTCCTGAAGGACGGAGAGCTCCTGGCGATCGGCGGACTGATCAACGACGAGGAGTTTCGGGAGATCCAGCGGGTGCCGCTCCTGAGTGAGATCCCGATCCTGGGTGAGCTGTTCAAGCGCCGCTTCTCGGACAAGCGGCGCAGCGAGCTGCTCATACTATTCACTGCTCGCGTGCTACCGGAGGGTGGGGACGTTCCGCTCCCGGTGGGTGAGCTCCCGGAGCAGCAGCCCTCCCTGATCGATCTGGCACTGCACCCGAACGACACACTGCGGGAAGGCGGCACCCTGAAAGGGGACGTGAGGCTGCTGGCTCAAGCGGCGGGGAGCGGCGCGGACGTGCGGCTGGAGCTGTCCGACGCGGCGTTTGCGGCCGGCGTGCGGTTCCGGGCCTCGAAAGAGCTGCGAACCGAGTCCGGATCGCCAAAGGTCGGCAGCGCGCGCACCGTACTTCTGCGGATTTCGAAACGGAGTGATGCCGGAGAGTTCACCCTCGAAGCCCCGAGTGTGTCGGAGACCGATGTGGTGCAACTGACCGCTACCATGGGGTCGTTTACGCGGGAAGTAGTGATCCGGGTGATCGACGGCCCGACGAAGGCACCCTAGCCGGAGTAGGCTGACGGGTGCGCCGCTATCCGCCGGTGGCGGCGCACCCTAACGGAGGTGGGGGCGCGGCAGCCTGAATCGCGTACTAGGATGCGTCTTGACGACTATTCCGCGGCTCGCGCCTTCTGGAAGGAGTGGTCCGGAGCGCCTTCTGGAGGCTGGGGCGGCCGGGTCTGCCCGGCCGCCAATGGGAAGTCGAACCGCGGCACTGGTAGCTCGAGTGCGCGCAAGGCGGCGAGGAACCGGACGCGCGCGTACGCTTGGTTATGGGCGAGGCTGGAGAACACTAGCCGCAGGTCCTTCAGCGCTGCGTCGTTGATGGTATGCCCGGCGGCCACCCAGGCCCCCAACCCGGCGACCGCGGCCTCCATCTGGGCGGCCCGGAAGGGACAGGCTGCTGCATTGACGTCGCCGCTTGCCGCCGGTAGTTCGCGGGGTCCCGGCGTCAGCAGGAGACCTGAAAGGTCATCGAACCAGCCCTCGATGTCTCCACCGCTCTCGCAGTCCCGGGTGTGTTTCTCAACGGCGTCGAGCCGCCGTAGGAAGTGGAATACCTCCAGCTCACCGGCCGACAGGGTCAGCGCCCAACTGCGCATCGACGCGATCAGCGAGAGATAGAGCTCCTTCCACACCTGGAGGGGGACGCTCGCCGGGAACGACGCGTCCCCAATCTTGCAGGCGACCACGCTGCGCTTGATCTCGCGGGGAATTCCACCGCTGAACAGCCAGACGATTGCCACGATACGCTCGAGGGACGACCCTTGAATCGATTTCACGCCGAGCATCGCGCCGATGATGGCCTCTGCGCCCGTCAGATTGACTCGCTCCAGATGGACGATCTCATCGAACGAGCTCTCCAGGATGTTCCGGTCTACCCGCCGGCGCGTGGAGAACTGGGAGAGCACGTCTTCGGACACGGTGAGAATGAAGTGGCTGCGGCCATGCCCGAGAATGCCCTTTATGCCCCGTAGGAGATCGGCGAGTTGCTGGGGGTCCGCGATCTTATCTAATTCGTCGATGCAGATGATGCAGCGGCCGGGAACCACATCGCTCATATGATCCAGGAAGACGTTGAACCGTGCCATGAGCCCAGGCATGGAAAGAGGGCGAGCCTGTAAGTCTTGAGCCCGGCCTAGCTTGGCCGTAACGTTCCAGCCGGAGACAGCAGCCTCGTTGGTGGCCTTGAGGGTCGCTTGAAACTGGAGATACTCGATAGTCTCCGTCGCCAGGTTGCGAAGGCTCCGGTCCCGGGGGTTGCTCCGAGCCCAGGTGAACGGGTCCCGATGCGTTCGTTTCCAGAATAGTAATCCGTCTGCCAGTAGCGCCATTATGGCCAGCGCGGCGCCCATGGGGGTGGGCCAGCGCTGGAGCGCCTCGTCGACCTGGAGCCGGCGGGGACGATACTCCTCGAGGAGTTGGTGAGTGCGCCTCCACCGTTCGACTAACCGTTTGTCGGCGGCTCCTTCGCCCAGCCGTCGGGCGGTGAGGCCGGTCTCGTACACCTGCTCGGGCGATACGGTGGCTCCTTCTGCGAGTAGGGGCTTGAGAGTCCGCACCAGCCGGCGCGCATCTTCGAGGTCTTGATACTCCGATACGGCCATGGGCGTACCCTTCGCTACGGCGGCTTTTCCTCGCTTTTCGAACTCGACCTGCAGTTCCGTCGCCTGGCGGAGCTGCCCTCGGGCCTCTTTTCGCATCATTTTATCCGCGTCCGTCTGGGCGGATTGGCTCAAGAACAGGTAGCAGCGCGGGCCGACAATGATCACTGCCGTGACGGCCAGTATTGCTAGGGTCCGGTCGCGGTGGGCCACGCGATCGGCCTCTCTCCGCCCCTGTAGCTCCAGGGAGCGGAGAGTCCCATGCTTCCGGTCGATGTGCTCGATCGTCGCCTCGCAGATTCGCTGGAAGAGAGCCACGATGAACTCCCGGGGATCGTAGCTGGTGGGCGAGGGGATGTTCAGCGTGAAGCCGCCTGCTTCGTTCTCCTTCAAGATTCTTTGCGCCAGGCTCGATTTGCCGGCGCCGCGGACACCGGCGATGCCGACCACGGAGGAGGTGCTCTGCCTGATCCGGGATAGGAGCCGCGTATACTCCTGCTGTTGCTCGAAGTACGTATCGGGGTCAGGGTGCAGGCTGAGATTCGGCGTGGCGGGCGTCAGCTCTCCGCTTCGCGCTGCTCCGGCGGTTGGCCCGGTGGCGACGACATCCCCCTTGTTGGACTTTGCCGAGACAGTCTTCATTCTCGATTACCCAGCCGGATTTCGGTGATCCCCGGAACCGAGATGCCAACGCCGGTGGTGGCGCCGGAGTCGCGGCGTCGTTGCCCGTTAGACTGCTAAGCAGACGGACACCAGAGTGTTCGAGGGTTAGAAGGGAAATCCTCTACCTGATCTGTCGTGGGGAGAGCGTCTCATCGGGTTGGCGGCAGCCGGCGGCTCGCCACGGCGCAGCGCGGCCCGGGCGGGGGGAATCTCCGCTCGCCGCGAGGCCCGTAGGGGCGCCGCGCTCCCGCCGTGCCCGTTGCGAGCCGGCGGAAGCGGGCGGCCCTGGCTTGCGTTAGCGTCCCGTGGCTACGGGTGGGACGCGCTCCAGGGCCAGGCGGCTGACTCCGCCTCTAGAGAGCAGCCAGACCTGGTCTCCAGCACTGGTAACGTGCAGCGCGGGTCCCGGCAGCTCGACGTGCCGTACCCGGCCCTTGGTCTCCAGGTCAACCCTCGTGCGGTTTTGAGCGAGACGGGCGACGGTGCGGACGTCCTGGTAGCTCAGGCTACAGGATGGGAGGCGCAGAATTGGGTTAGGAAGTCCTTCTTCCTCGGGGCGCATCCTATGAAAGATTTCCCCCGTCGTTGGTCTATCGCCCGGCTTCTGCTTTGGATCCGGAGCGGCGTCCCGGTTGCAGATGCGGAACAGGTGCCAATCAGTGGGTCGCGGGGGGTGCAACTCTTCGGTGTAATCCCGGAACCCCAGCCAGGTGCGGCCGCTCGCGTCAGTCGTTAGCTCCGTGATCCACTCGCCTTTTCCCCATCGAGTCACGGTAGACGGTGCGAGGTACCGGACCGAAGCGGCCATCGATGCCGTGAGGTTTTTGGCTCCGGGAGTGTAAACGGCCACTCCGGTGCCGTGCGTCAGCCAGAGCTCACCGGCGCCTTTCCGCTGGCGTGTAGTGACCGACTGGATCGAATCGAATGAGAACTGACCCCGGGCATTGAGGGAGCTCTCCCACTCCTCGGCGGGCGTGGTCGTACCCCCGGCCTTCTCGTAGCGGAGCCGGAACTGCATCGATGGGCGGAAGCCCGCCTCGGACGCGATGACCCACTTTTTCCCCTCGAAGGACACGCGAAGGACCTTGAACGCGTCCCGGTTAGCCTCCCGCCAGCCCTTGGCGTCTGACGTCAGGGCGTATACGTCCAGCCCCCTCCGGCAGAACAACCCGCCGCTTGCGGGGATGTAGGCGACCTGGAATGAGTCGGGTGCTGCAGCCGGCCAGGAGATCACCCCGGGGCGCCAGGGTACAGGCGCCGCGACATTCGTCACCACCCCTGCTGGCGTGGCCTGCCACCGCTGTCCCCCGGCTGCCGCCACCCCTTCGATGAAATCGCTGGTGATCTTCCCATGAGTGAGCGTGGCTCTGCCCGCGTCGCTCAGGAGGGAGAACCGATCACCGTTCTCGTTGAACTCGCGAAGGGACCAGAGGATCGGCGACACCTCGTGCCTGACCGCGGTGCGGAACGGATTATCCTTCACGTCGCAGGGCTGCCAGCGCCCCCGTGACTCTTCGAACCGCCACGCGTCCCCCGCTTCGGTACCGGCGTGCAGGTGGCGCTGGGCACAGCGTCGCAGACCCAGGAGCTTCTGGCCCGAAAGGTAGCCAGCGGGCTCGCGCAGCCGGGCGCCCTCCAGGCGCAGCCGCTGCACGTTCACGGGCGTGCGCACCCAGAAGCCGTCGCGCTCGCTCGCCAGCTCCAGTACGGTATCCTGCTCCAGCCGCCCGTTGTGCGGATCGAACCCTTCCACGCGGGTGGTCACCCCTTCCCGGGCGGTCACTTCCTGGAGGCGGACGTCTACCGCTGCACCCAGTGGGAGCACCAGGTCTCGGGCCGGACCAAACGCGGTTTCCGGTGCACTGGAAGCCACCCAGCCGGTGCCGGTGCGCCGGTAGGCCGCAGCGCCGCCTCGGCAATAGAGGACCCCCCCGTGAACGGCGAGCCGGCTGACCGGTACCCCGGGGAGGTCCAGCCGCTCGCTGCCGTCGCGCCCCCGATAGCGGACCCCGCCGGCCGTGCCGAGCCACACGCCGTCTTCGTCCGGCTGGACCACGCGCGCATCCTCGTCCGGCCAGCGCCCCCGGACCCCGAACGGATCCCCGGTGGGCTTGCTGTCCGGTACGGCCGTCATCCGGAAGGCGACGACATCGGGGTTCCCCGGAGTTTCGGTGCGGAGGCAGGTCCATGTAGGGGTAGCCGGGAGCTCGGCCGTCTGCGTAGCGGCCTGCGGCGCGTTGTTCACGGGTCGCTCGAGGGTAGGCGCTCCTCGCCGGCGCCAACCGGCTTCAGTATCGAACCAGAGCTGCCGCTCTCGATCGACAGTTAGCCCGACGCATTTATCCGCCCGGAACTGCCTGGCAACGGCATCGAAGTCCTCTACTGGGAGCTCGGCTTGCTCCGGGGTCTCCTGCCACCGCAGACCGTGGCGTGCCACCTGGAGCGGGCGCACGGACGTTACCGCTTCCCAGCCGCCCCGGGCCGGATCGTGGCGGGCCCAGCGCTGGTTTTTGTCCCGGAAGTAGACCGCCGAGTTGTGGGCGAACAGCCGGCCCGAAACGCCGTGCGGCAGGGGGGAGATTTTCCGGCGGAAGCTCCCCTGGTTCGGCTCGAACTCGGCCAGCCCGGCCGGCGTTAGCGCCAACAGCCGCTCCCCTTCACAGGCAAGCCCCTGCAGGTGGTCTTCCGCGAAGCCGCCCGGTCCAAGCGTGAACGGATGCAGGGAGCCGTCCGCGGCGGCCAGTTGCAGCCGATAGCCGTCGGAGTCGTGCGTGAGCCGCCACGGGCCTTCGGTCTGCGTGCGCGGCGCGGCCGGCGAGCTCGGTAGGGAGCGACCAGGCAGGAATTCCTGTGGGGTGAACGTCTCGCCAGTTCGCTGGAAGATCCAGGTGCCCTCCTCGGTCTGTACCCGGAGTTGCTGGTCCGCAACAGTGAACCGCTTGACCACCCCTTCGAACTCCTGGTTGGTGAACGGCGCCGTAGCACGGATGGACGGCTGGAAGCGGCTCCGATCGAGCTGAAGGAGCACTAGGCCGCTCCCTCCGGTGAGGAGCACCGCTGCCATCCCGGTACCGAGCGTGCGCCCCCAATCGACCGGGGAGACGTGGGTGTTCGCCAGCCTGCCATGAGCGAGACAGTCCTCCTCCGTGAGCTCCAGGTGACGCAGGACCCCCCAGTAGGTCAGCAGCCCCAACAGCAGGATACCGGCGCCCGGGGCGAGTAGCCCGCCCAACCCTCCACTCACGGAGCTCCACTGCCACGCGGGACTCACATACTCCGGACGGCCTTTGAAGCTGCTTTGCTCGCCTTTTGCGGGCCGGGCCTGATGGATGGTTCCGTCTGCGTCCAGCCACCAGAGCTCACCCGATCGGCCGCGTTGGAACTCCACCGGAGCGGAGCCTTTCAACCGCTGCTGCGTCCACTCGCCCCGGCCGAGCTCGTAGCGCCACACGGCACCGCCATCCGAGGCGAGCCAGAGCTCTCCACCGGCCAGCTGCGCCCACCGGGCGGCGGCCCATGCCGCACTGCTGGGCGACTCTCCGCCCGGCGCCAGCCGCCGTACCCAGCGCTGGCCCGGCTGTGTTTGCGTCCAGACCGCGAGGCGGCCCTCGTCCGAGGCAAGGACCGTAGCGGCCGTGCCATGACCCTGGATCTGCCGGATGTCGGCACGGGAGAGGCTGGTCACGGCCTTCAGTTGAGGTGCGCCTGGTTCGAACGGCTGTGCTGTGGCGTAGCACACCTTGAGGCCGGAACGCGTGGCAACGTCGATCTCCTGCGAGCCGTTCACCGGTGGTCGCACTACTAGGTCCACCGCGCCTTGGTTGAGAACGGTTACCCAGGTGGCAGTGGCGGACGTGTAGAGCAGCATACGTTCGTCCGGCGTCACGCCCCAGAGCCGGCCGAACGCGTCTGCGGACAGGCGGCGCCACAACGCGGTTCCCTGGCCGGTGAACCAGCGCTCCGTTACCGCGGTGTCGTGGTGCAGGGTGACCGTTCCGTCCAGTCCTAGGGCCGCGACGCCGTCGGAGGGGGCCGCGATCTGGACTACGTCGTGGGGGGCATCGCCCACCTCGCGCCAGCCCTTCCCGGCGAGCCCGTGCAGCAGTGTCCCCCGGCCCTTCATCCGGACGTGGAGGAACGGCTCGCGGCCCGTACCCCGAAGCGCGAGCGGGACGGCGGCGAACGGGAGCTCTCCTACCCGCTCGATCCGCCGGCCGCCCCGGCGATCGACGTAGGTGCCGTAGACGCCGCGTCCCTCCTCGCGGATCAGCCACAGCCCCTGGTCGGAGGTCTCCGCGGTCACCACCCGGCCGCTGCGGCCGGCCATTTCGCTCTTGCCGAGCTCCGCGGTGTAGGCGGGTGAAGCGTCCGTGCCGATCGGGCCGAACGAGCCCGCCTCGCCGTTCTCGCTGACGGCCCACAGGCGGTCGCCGTGCGCGCGCAGCGAGCGGAGCGGAGAGCGGGTGGGGCAGGGAATCGCGCTCCAGCTTCGCTTCCCGCCGTCGTAGCGAATGAGGCGGTTTTGCGAAGCCGGGCCGAGCTCACCCAGGAAGAGCTGTCTGCCGCGAGGGAGTATCTCCGCGGGTCCGAACTCCAGACCGCTCGGTGCGGGCTGGAAGAAGGGGTCCCCCTTGGACGGTGGAGACGGCGCCGAACCGAGCGCGTGTACCACACGGTCCGCCCCGCGGACAATGGCCCGGCCGCCCGCAAATGCCAGCTCCTGGGGGACGAGCCCGTGCGGTGCGGCCGGTACCCAGCGATCGCCGGTCCGGCGGAAGAGGTCTCCGTTGGCGCGCACGGCCCATAGCGACTCGCCGGGATGGTCCGGGTCCGCGGCGGCTAGCGTGGTGATCGCGCATCCCTGCTCGTCCGTTCCAGCGAGCCCCGCGTTCCGCAGCGACAGCCGGCGTCGGGTCGCGTCGTAGTGGGCGGCGCCCCAGCCGGGGAGTGCAAACCAGGCCCCATCCTCGGTGGGGACGACGGCGGCCGGGGAAAGGACTCCGGAGGCCGAGGCGAGTGCCGGGTCGCCTTCGTCCACCAGGACCTTCCACTTGCCCTGGTTAACGTCCATCTCCGCGCAGGCGCCGTTCCCCACCACGCAGATCAGCGGAAGTGGCCGATCCTTCGGGGCGGGCTGACCCTTCGGGGCTCGCGCTTCGTCCGGAGCGTAGAGGGCGAGGATCGGCTTCCCCTGCCCTAACTCACCGGGCAGGTTCCACTGGTGCTCGCGGTGCTTTTCGAGCACCGTGCCCTTGCGTTTCAAGCGGTAAACGGTGAGCCCCTGGTTTGTGGCGAGCCAGAGCAGATCTTCTTTCCCCGCGTCGTAGGAGGCGGGCTTGCGGAAGAGCACCTGGGTGGCGCTGATCTTGGCATCGGTCCGGTCTTCGTCGAAGCGGTGCCACTGCCGGCTCACGGAATCGTAGAGCCCGATCCCGTTGTTCGGCGTGCCGATGGCGAACAGTTGCTGGTCCTGGGAGACCGCGAGGCAGGTGAGATCCTCCTTGAGGTTCAGCCCGGGAACGAAATGGCCGCCTCCGTAGAGCAGTTGCCAGTCTTCGAAGTTCCGGTTACAGGAGCTGAGGCTGGCGCCCTTGCCGACGAACCAGATCCGCTTGCCATCGAAGTGGACCTTGCGGATCGAGGCTTCCGGAAGCAGTCCCCCGGTGTTCTTCGGGGTGTAAGTCCGCCAGAAGCCCTCGGGGGAGCTGTCCAGCCGGCCGTGGTGCACCCCGCCACCGTCCGTGGCCACCACCACGTGCCGTGAATCCAGCAGTGCCCAGTCCGTGGCGGGGTATTGGCGGTAATCCTGGCCCCAACGGGCCTCGCCGAGAGGCTGAATCACCGGCGGGGGGTGGGTCGCGCCCCAGGCGGTGACTGCGGCGAGACGACTGGCGCCAGTGAGCCCACCTGCGATGAGCATTACGAGCAGCGTGACCAGCAGCCAGGTGTACGAACGCTCGACCGGAGTTGCCTTCATTCCCGCCAGCAGCTCGGACTCGGTATTGCGGGCCAATGCGGTCCGCCGGGCGAGCGCCTCGGCACGGTTGGATTTCGGGGCCGACATCGGATCCCTCCTCGCTCAGAGCTTCGCCACGGCGTTCAGGTGATTCGCCGCGCCGGCCATGAAGAACTGCCCCACCGCCTGGTCGTACGCCCATTCGCCAAGTGGGTTCGGGCCAAGCTCTCGAGCATGGCACCACCAGGCTTCGCCCAGGCAGCGATGTTCGAACGCCCCGAGGCTAAATTGCCGCCGCCCAGGCGAACCAGCCGGAGTAGGTCTCGACCGGGTCTTGTTCGCCAGCCGAGGAACTGTATGCGAGGCGGAGCGCTTCTCGGCGGCACACCTCCAGGACATGATCGCGCAGGTGGAACAGTTGTCCGTCGGGCAGTCCCGCGGCAGTGCCACGGTCCTTGCGCATGCGGAGAAACGTTGAATACGGCGTGTCATCCCGGGCAGCCAGCAGCTCGCAGTGTGCTCGCAGGCGGGCGGACGTCTCCTCCAACACGGCGTCCAGCGCATCCCCACGCTCCGGCAGCCATCGCGCGACGGACAAGTAGCGATCTGCCAGGGCGGCGAGCTCCCGAGCCACCTCGGGAGAGCCGCCGTAGGAGCAGCTCTGCCCCGGGCAATCCAGCCGGTTTCCTAGCGCGAGGAGCCGTTGGCCCCAGAGCCGCAGTGCTTGTTCCGCCGCCTGCCCCACCGTGGCCGCCTCCGGCCCTGCAGGCTTGAACGTGGACAATCGCCAGCTTGCCATGCATGCGGTAGCCCGGAGTTCCTCATCCGCCAGCCGTCTACGGAGGATCTGGAGATAGCGGCCCGGCGCGTACGGCTTCGGTACCACCCAGTCCGGAAACCGCCCCAACAGCACTTGCCAGACCCGGAGCAGCACGGCTCCCAGGTGCTGGAGCCGGCGGTGATGGAACAGGTGCCGGAGCCGGGCTGGATGATGCCCGGTGGGATTGACGCGCAGGCTCCAATCCACCAGCCCGACCACACGCTTGTTGAGGGGATGGCCGGCCCAGGGGGCGGGGAGGAGCATCAGCATGTAGATCATTCCCATGGCCGAGGCCGCGAAGACCAGCAGGTAATACACCGGCCCGGTCCAGGTGTGGGGGAACGGAGCAGGCACCAGCCATTCACCGATGATCGCATCGTGCCCGGCATGGAACGCGGCCGCCACCGGCTGACGGTGGGAAGCTGCCGCCAGCAGCGCCGTGACTCCTGCGGCCGAGGTCCGCGGCTCGGAGGCGTCACCCTCCCACCAGGCGAGGAGCGGGCCGAGGACGCTGAACGCGCCCGCCCAGGCCACGCGGAAGCTCCAACCGGTCGGGTCAGCATCGGGAAGCGCGAGCCCTGGTCCCGAAGCTGCCAGGAGCACCCACCCCAACAGCGGGCATTCCCGCAGCAGCAGGCGTGCGGGCGCACCTCGCTCCGGCTTGCGAAGCCATTCCGCCAGGCTACCGGCCAGCAAGCCGGTGATGGCGGCCATCACGCCGCCCGCCAGCCAGTCCAGGAATAGCATGCCCTGGCTGCGGATGAGTGCGTGCACGGTCTGTACCAGGGCATAGCCCGCCGCCCCGAGACCACCCCCGCACGCGAGGGGCGTCTCCAGAGCGGCCTTCAAGGCGGCGCGGAGTGAGCCGGACATCACCAGCCGGAAGAGCACCCAGAGGACGGCGGCCAGCATGAGGCTGGGGCGCTGATTTCCGGCATGGGCCGCTACCAGGGCGATGAGGAAGCCGGGCACCATGACCAGCAGCGCCAGCCAGCCGGAGGCGCGCTCCGGGACTACCGGCACACGATCGATCCAGCGCGTCTTCCTGGCGGCGGTGGGCGTTTTCGTCGGTTCCGAATCGCACGCGGTTAAGTCTTCATCGCAGTCTTGCAGCTTCGGATCGGGGATCCGCAGGGCGAGCGCTGCGAGGCCGGCGTGACCCGGATTCTGGTTACGCGCCCCACGGATGAGGTCGTGGATCCTTCCGTTAGCCTCCGCCCATTCAATGACCCGAAACACCGTGTCGTTCAAGTTTCCAACATCGGTGATCTCATCCAACCGTGCATCAAGTTCGAAGCGCAGCATACGCTCAAGATCGCTCCGCTTCGGGAATGCGCTGAGCAGCGCTGCGTGAAGTTGCTGGAT
>JAJFMS010000505.1 GCA_020696885.1 Armatimonadota bacterium
TGCGTCGTCCGGTTTGGAGGCGCTCAAGCGCCTGCTGAGTGAGGAATTCGCGGTCATTCTCCTGGACGTCCAGATGCCGGAGCTGGACGGGTTCGAAACGGCTCGCCTGATCCGGGAACGCAACCGCACCCATCACACGCCGATCATCTTCCTTACCGCCATCAACACGGACCGCACGCACGTAGCGCTGGGGTATGCGTTGGGGGCCGTGGACTACCTCTTCAAGCCGCTCGACGCCGAGATCCTCAAAGCGAAGGTCGCCTCGTTCGTGGAACTGGCGCGGAAAACCCGCGCCCTCGAGCGGGAGGTCCGCCAGCGAGAGCACGCCGAGGAGGCGGTCCGGGCGCTCAACCTCGAGCTGGAGCGGCGCGTCAACCAGCGCACCGTGGCGCTGCGTACCGCCAACCGGGAGCTGCGCAGCGAGATCTCCGAGCGCAAGCGGGCCGAGGATGCGCGGGAGTCGCTGCTCCTGGCCCTGGTGGGCAGTGAGGAGCAGTACCGCGCCCTCGCGGACGCGATGCCGCAGCTCGTCTGGACGGCGGTGCCGGACGGCTCTTTCGATTACGTCAACCAGCGGTGGGTGGAGTACACCGGCCTCTCGCAAGACGACTCGGAGGGCGACGGCTGGCAGGCCGCCCTGCATCCCGATGACCTGCGCCCGACGGTGGAGCGCTGGAAGCAATCGGTCCGGACCGGCCAGGTGTTCGAGATCGGGTGTCGCTTCCGCCGCTCGCGGGACGCCATGCATCGCTGGCATCTCTCCCGCGCCCTCCCGCAGCGAGATGCCGACGGACGGATCTGCCGTTGGCTGGGCACCTGCACCGACATCGACGATCAGAAGCGGATCGAAGACTCCCTACAATTCCTCGCGGAGGCCAGCAAGCTGCTGGCGCAGTCGCTGGAGTACGAAACGTCGCTGGCCCAGGTGGCGCGCCTCGCCGTGCCCTGGTTCGCCGACTGGTGCGCCGTGGACCTTGCGCAGGGAGGCACCTTGCGGCGCCTCGCGTTTACCCACGTCGACCCGGAGCGAGAGCAGCTCGGCTGGGAGTTGTGGAACTCACGCCCCAGCGACGACCAGGCCGACCTCGGCTCGGCCCGGGTATTCCTGACCGGGCGGAGCGAGCTATCCCCCGAGGTCTCGGACGAGCTCCTGGCGGCGATCACCGGGGACGCCGGGCTGACCCGGGCGCGGGAGCTGGGCCTCTGGTCATTCCTGGCGGTGCCGGTCTTCGCTCGCGGCCAGGTGATCGGCGTCTTCAACTTCATCACCGCCGAGTCGCATCGCCGGTATGGCCCGGGGGATGTAGAGATCGCCGAGGACCTGGCGCGCCGCGCGGGGTTCGCCGTGGACAACGCCCGCCTGTTCCACGAGGTGGAGGAGGCCGGGAAGGCCAAAGACCGCTTCCTGGCGATGCTGGGCCACGAGCTGCGCAACCCGCTCGCGCCGATCCGCAACGCTGTGTCCGCGATGTCCAAACGCACAGCGCCGGACGCGGCGCTGGAGCGCCATCGCGCCATCATCGAGCGCCAGGCGGGCCACCTGAGCCGCCTCGTGGACGACCTGCTCGACGTTGCCCGGGTCACCCGCGGCAAGATCGAGCTGCAGCGGCAGGCAGTGGACCTGTGCCGCACGGCCGAGTTCGCGCTGGAAGCGGTGCTCCCGGCCGCGGCGGAGCGTAAGCAGCAACTGCGCACGCGGCTGCCGCGCAAACCGGTCTGGATCGACGCGGACCCCACCCGCCTGGAGCAGATCATCACCAACCTGCTCACCAATGCCGTCAAGTACACCGCTCTCCACGGCGAGATCTCGCTGGAGATTGCGGTGGAGGCGCCTGCCGAACCGGGCCAGGGCGGCTCCCTGGCTTCCGGATGCCCCTGGGCTTCGATTCGCGTCCGGGACACCGGGATCGGGATGACGGAGGAGGTCCTCGCCTCGGTCTTCGAGCCGTTCTCCCAGGCCGACTCCACCTTCGACCGTTCCCAGGGCGGGCTGGGCCTCGGCTTGACCGTGGTGAGGCATCTCGTAGAGCTACACGGGGGCAGGGTTTCGGCGCGCAGCGAGGGCACGGGCCGGGGAAGCGAGTTCGAGGTGCGCTTGCCGGCGCTTCCCTGTGCCCCCCGGACCGCGCCGGTGGCCGAGGCAAGTCCGTCCTCGGAACCCGGCGCGGCCCATGCCCGAGTGCTGGTGGTAGACGACAACCAGGACGCGGCGGAAACCCTCAACGACCTACTCACGCTGTGGGGCTATGAGGTAGCAGTGGCGGGGGACGGAGAGCAGGCACTGGAGCTGGCGGGTGAGTTCCACCCGCACGCGGTGCTGATGGACATCGGGCTACCCGGGATCGACGGCTACACGGTCGGGCGGCGGCTCCGCGAGCGCGAGCGGGAGGCGGTGGAAGCACCGCCGGTGCGTAAACGCCGCAGCGGTGTAAAGAACGCGCCCGCGGCGAAACGACCGGTGGTCCTCGTAGCCGTGACCGGCTATGGTCTCTCCGAAGACCGCCGCCGCTCGCACGAAGCCGGCTTCGACCACCACCTCGCCAAGCCGGTAGACCCGGACGCCCTGCGAGACCTCCTCCACCGCGAGCTCGCCGGACTAGCATGCGCCCAGTGAGCAGGTTCCGCACCTCCCGCCAAGCATTGCCCTCCCTCCGCCTCCGGCCCCTCTCCGTCCGACAGGATGGCGGGTGCCGGGTACCCCCTGGGTGCGGGCGGAGTGCCCGAAGGGCGGGGTGGGGTCCTTTCGACAAATGCGAGCGATTAAGCGGTTGCGAAACGCGGTATACCCATCCATCGGCCCTTCAACCACCGCGGCCGGAGGGTACCGGATCCAACGATGCAAACGATGTTGTCCCATGACGGAGAGGAAACGGCGGAGTCGTTCGAGCTCGACCTCCTACTAGAGGCTGTCTTCCGGCGCTACGGCTACGACTTTCGTGATTACGCCCGCGCCTCGCTGCTGCGCCGGGTGCGCACAGTGGTGGAGGCGGAAGCCGTCCGCTCGATCTCCGCACTCCAGGAGCGGATTCTCCGTGAGCCCGCCTGCCTGGAGCGGTTCGTGCGCTCCATGGCGGTGAACGTCACCTCCATGTTCCGGGATCCGCACTTCTTCCGCGTGTTCCGGGAGCGGGTGGTCCCACTGCTCCGGACTTATCCGTTCGTGCGGATCTGGCACGCCGGCTGCTCCACCGGCGAGGAAGTCTATTCCCTCGCCATCCTGCTTCAGGAAGAGGGCGTCTACGATCGGTGCCGCATCTACGCCACCGATATGAACGAGTCCGTGCTCAAGCAGGCCAAAGAGGGGATCATCCCGCTGGATGTCATCGGCCGCTACGGCCGGAACTACCAGGAGTCAGGCGGGAAGGCGGCGCTGTCGGACTACTACACCGCCGCGTATGGGAGCGCGATCTTCCGCTCGTCGCTGCGAGATAACGTCCTCTTCTCGCAGCACAACCTGGCGACCGACAGCTCGTTCAATGAGTTCAACGTCATCCTCTGCCGCAATGTCATGATCTATTTCAAGAAAGAGCTGCAGAACCGCGTCCACGGGCTGCTCTACGAGAGCCTGGCGATTTCCGGCTTCCTGGGTGTTGGCAGCAAGGAAGGGCTTCAGTTCACCCCGCACGAACGTCACTTTGTCCAGTTGGAGTGCGGGTCGAAGCTCTATCGCCGCGTCGATTAGCGGCCGTTCACACCTATCCGTGCACGCACCACCGATCGTCTGACATGAGCGTTGACCCAACGCGGGGAGACTCCCGTATTGTTGTGATCGGCACGTCTCTGGGCGGTTTGACCGCCCTGGAGATCCTCTTGGCTGCCTTGCCGGCGGACTTTCCGGTTCCGATCGCCATCGTCCAACACCGGGACGTCCGCTCCGTGAGCCTGCCGAACATCTTGCAGCGCGGCGCCCGGCTGCGGGTGCGGGAGCCGCTCGACAAGGACCCGATCCGCCCCGGATTCGTTTATCTGGCGCCCCCGGATTACCACCTCCTCGTAGAGCGCCACGGCTTCGCCCTCTCGACCGACGGGCCGGTATGTCACGCGCGGCCGTCGATCGATGTCCTGTTCGAATCTGCCGCGGATGCGTTTGGAAGGGGGGCAATCGGGGTCATCCTAACGGGGGCAAGCAGCGACGGAGCGGCTGGCGTTGCGGCGATCCACCGGCGAGGTGGACGGCTGATTGTTCAGGACCCCGCCACGGCAGAGGGCAGCGCGATGCCGCGGGCCGCGCTGTCGCGGGCGCCCGGCTGTCGCGTGCTGGCGCTGCGGGAGATTCCCGCGGCCCTGATCGAACTTTGTGTTCCGGGAGGTGCGACGAGTGCAG
>JAJFMS010000506.1 GCA_020696885.1 Armatimonadota bacterium
GTGGAACACGTGGATCAGGTGGTGATCAGCGGTCTCCCTGGTGACGCCATCCCCGGCGAACTAGGGCACGCCCTGGACCCGGAGCACCCGGAGAAAGTGCCGCCCCAGTCCGGCACCGTCAGCTTCAAGGTCGGCTCCAAGCCCTCCTATACACTGGAGATCTCGGCAGCCCGGTCCCGGCCCCGCATCTGGATCTGGCCCCTGAACCTGCCTAAGAAGGAAGCGCCGCCGATCAACAGGACGCTGGACGTCCCCGTCTCCCAGAAGCCGGTGGAGGTTCCGGACCTGACCGGGATGACCTTCGTGGAGGCAGGGAAGGCAGCGAGCTCCTTTACCGTACAGCCGGGACAGCCGGTTAAGGAAGCCACGGCCAAAGAAGGCACCGTGGTGAGCCAAGAGCCGAAGGCGGACACGCTGAAGGCGCCAGGCGAGACGATTGTCGTACACCTGGCGGAGGGGAGCACCGTTCCACCACCACAGCCGGATGTGGCACTCAAGGAGCCCGTGGGGCAGCCTGCCGCCGTCGTGCGGGCGGCGCTCCAGAGCAAGGGCATCGTCCCCACCGAGGAGACGCGGTCGGGCGCGGGTCTACCGGGCACGGTGCTCGAGTCCATCCCGGCCGACCTCACGACCGTTCAGCCCGGCGGCGCCGCGAAACTGGTGATCAGCGAGAAGAAAGTGCTCGAGCAGACCGGCGGCGTCTGGCAGGTGGGTGGCGGAACGGCAGGCCAGTATGCGCAGTGGGCCGCCGAAGCGCTCAACACCCAGCCGGCAACCGGGGGGCCGCCGGCCCAGTGCGCGTTGGTGGTGGTAGGTCCCGATATGCCGCCGCCGGGGCTCACCGTGCCCGCCGGCGCTGCCGTATTGGGCATCGGGCCGGGAGGGCGAGCCTTCCTCAGCCGCATCGACGCGGAGCACTTCAAGGCCATGAAGGACGCCACGGGAAGCAACGCCGCGGACGTCAATATCCACGATCTCAAAGACCGGCTCTTTGGCGGCAAGACGCCGCCGCTCCGCTACCAGCAGCAGGCCTTCAGTGCCAGCGCGCCCGCCCACATTGCCGCTCACCCGATACCGATGTTCCCGATCGACGGCACCAGGCTGGATGGCGGCGCCCCCCTCACCCAGCTTTACCGTGAGAACCGCGCCCTGGTGGGCTGGAGCACCAACCGGGGCTACTGGGGCTTCCGGGACGTGGGCACCTTCTCGCCCGGTATGAAGGAAACGTTCCAGGCCCTCGTACGGCAGATTACCACGCCCTAACCCGGCATCCGGAGGAAGCTAGTTTATGGGGAAGGGTGCTGGCGATAGAGACCGGCAACGGCGGGCCGCGAGGCGCTGGGCCGCGTGGAGCGGCACGCTCGCGCTAGCCTTCGGCGCGCTTTACCCCTGCGCCGGCGCCCGGCGGTCCGGTGTCGTATTGCCCCAACTCCCTGGCTTCGGCACCAAGTCCCGGCCGGTCCGCAAGACCCCTACTCGAGGTCCGGCGCCCGCTCCCGCCATCACCTCTCGCCACTACGTGCTCCAGTTGGGCACCTCGCCCCGGGCGTATGCTTACGCAAGCTGGGCCGCGGAAGCGCTGGAGACCGTGCCCAGCGTCCGCCCGCTCCCCGGCAAGAGCTGCGTGCTGGCGGTGGTAGGCCCCGATCTTCCCCGGGAGACGGACCTCTCCCGGGTGGTGCGCGGGCTGGGCACGCAGATCCCGGTGGTGGGCGTCGGAGAGAGCGGGCTCCAGTTCCTTGAATTAATGGACGCCGAGCACTTCCAATCCGCCACGCCCGCCCTGGGCGAGATCTCGGGTGCCGAGCGGGTGGGCGCAGCCGTCCGGAAGCTGTTCGGCCAGGCCCCGGAAGGCACCATCGAAGCGGATGACACCCGCGTGAGGCTCTACGAGCGGCTGGGCAGCGCGGCCCTGGGGGAGAGTGCCGCGCTGGGAGAGAACGTGGTCCTGCGGAACCTGCGGAACCCGAACCTCGCGATTGCGGGATGGAACCGGGACCGCGGCTTCTGGGGAGCCGGCGCGGCCGAGCTCCTCGAACCGGAGCACCGGGTGCTGTTCGCGGCACTGGCGGGTCAGGTGGCCCGGTTCGTGGGAACCCCGAAGCGGATGCGGGAGTTGATTGCCCTGGCGGAGGCGCTGGCGGAAGACGAGGAAGCCGCGTCCAAAAGCGTCACAGTCTACCTGGCCCGCCAGGCTCCCTCCACGGCCCAGTTGCGGTGGGAGGGCCGGCTGCTGCGGCCCGCCGGCGGGAGGGTGACCTCCCCGTTCGGCCCGCGGTTTCACCCGATTCTGCACCGCTGGAGGGCCCACCGGGGGATCGACTTCGGACCCGGCTTCCGAGCCCCCGTCCGCGCCGCGGCGCCGGGGATCGTACACCGGGTCAGCTCACCCCGCGGGTTCGGCAATCACGTGGTCCTGGTGCACGGCGGCAACATGGCTACGCTGTACGCCCACCTGCAGGAGTTCAAAGTGCAGGAAGGGATGCGGGTGAACACGGGTCACCTGCTCGGCCTGGTAGGCAGCACCGGGCTGAGCACCGGCCCGCACCTCCACTTCGAAGTTCGACAGTCCGGGGTCCCGATCAACCCCGCGCAGTTCCTGGCCAACTAGGCCCCGCTCCCACCCGTCCACCGGGAAGTCGGAATGCAGGAGGGAAACCGATGAGACTGCACGTCCTCGCCCTGGCGGGGCTCGGCGCGCTGTGCGCCTTCAACGGCGGAGCGCGAAAGGCGTTGTCGGAACCGGCTGACAGCCGGCAACTGGCGCTCACGCTGGGGATCCTACCGTTCTTCTCGGCGCTCCCCGAGGAGCCGGAAGCCCCGGCGCCGGACCTCGACGGCTACGGAGCGATCACGCCCCGGAAGCGGTCCGAACTGGGGCCCTCCGCGCTCGTGGCCCACTGGCTCTCCGCCACCGGAGAAGCCGCGGCGATCCCGGTGCGCAAGGTGGAGCCCGGGGCGCTCGCGCTCCAGGCCGTGTTCCTGGCGGTGGAGCACCGGGAGGTGAGCGAGCCGGCGCCGCATTGGCAGGCGAATGTGGAGCTGGCGGTAGAGGTGGTGGACCAGCGCACCGGCGCGGCGCTCCTGCACGGTACGTATGGCGGGACGGCTCCCGCTCGCGGGGCTCTGCCCCCCGGTGCCCGCCGGAAGCTCCTGGAAAACGGCGTGGGGAACTACCTCGAAACCCCGCTAGGGAAGGCGTTCACCCAGGCCGTGGACCATGCGCTGGATGGCCTCGAGCTGGAAGCGCCGGGATATCCGGTGGACGAGGCGGACGGTGTGCTGCCCCTGCTGGAGCGGCTGGTCTGGGAAGCCCGGGTGACGAAAACCGAGGGACAGGCCTACTGGATCGACGCCGGCACGGCTAACGGGCTCCAGGTGGACGACCTGATGACGCCGTACGCGGAAGAGGCGCCCCAGGATGCTGCTGGCGAGGACGCCGACGATCGACCCGCTCCCAGTCGCCGGTCCGTGCCCGGTTTGCTGCGAGTGACCCGCCTGGAACCCCACCGGGCGCTGCTGGCGGCCGTGGCGGGCGAGGAGGTGCCGGCCGGGGTGGAGGTGAGCCTGGTACACTTCGGGCGGTCCGGAGATGCCTACAGCAAGGCCTTCATCGACATCGACGGCGTTCCCGGTCCGTTCCGGGGCTGCCTCCAGCACAAGCTCAACAACATGGAGGCGACCTCCGGAGGGAAGTGGCCGACGAACTCCATCGGCGTCATCGGGACCGGCCGGCAAGTGGGCGGGAAGTATGTGGTCTCGCTAGAGTTCCATGACAACCGCAAGCCCGGCCGGCCGGTGTTCAAGACCTGGCGCGGGCCGCTCACCGACGCGGATGCGAGCCTCGTCGCCTCGCGCTGCGTGGATGCGCTGCGGCCCACGCTCATTGCCCAGGCCGATATCCCCGCCGCGCGCCGACCCCGCCCGATGGCTCGAGTGCGGCCCCATCCCCTACCCACGCCCAGCCTCCCGATGTTGCCCCGACCGATGGTCGTGGTGCGACCGCCGACGGTACGTCCCGTTCCGGTGCCAGTGAGTCACGACATGGTCACGGGGCGCCTACCGCAGCAGTTTCCGAACCGGCGCTCCATGGACGTTTCCCTGGCCTTCTCCGCGAAGACTCCCCCTAAGCCCGGCATCCTCTTCTACCTCGGTGATGACGTGATTGTGGAACTGCAGTCCAACGCGGACGGCTGGGGGTTGGTTTACAGCCTGGACTCCACGCTTGAGCTGAAGCAGGTGTGGCCGGCGCGCGCTGACGGCGACAAGATCATCCCCTTCCCACCGGCGAAGGTGAGCCGGGAGCTCACCAAGCGCAT
>JAJFMS010000507.1 GCA_020696885.1 Armatimonadota bacterium
CCCAGGAACTCCGCGAATACTGTGCGGATCCCGTACGCCAGCTCCACGCCGGGCACGCGGCGGACTTCCTCCAGCAGCCGGGCCGGCACCGCGCGGCCGGAGTAGATGCTCCCGGAAGAGAGGTCCGTGGCCATGATGGCGAAGTCGAAGGGGAATGTCTCACTCCGCGCCTGGGCCGTCGCCACCTGGAAGCCGCCGACCAGCGTAGCGGTGGCCACCATCATCGCCAGCGCGCCGCCCAGAGTTACGGCCGTGAGGGCGGTGCGCTGCGGAAACTTCGCCAGGTTGTCGGCGGCGAGGTAGCCCTCCAGCCGGAAGAGCCGCTGCAGCAGCGGGCGGGCGGCGCGGGCGGCCCACAGCAGGAGCTGCGGCAGCACCAGCGCCAGCCCGGTGAAGACGAGTGCGATCGAGACGAGGCCGGCCGTGGTGGAGAAGCGGATCAGCGCGGTCAGACCCAGGCCGATCGCCATCATCAGGGCGCCGGCTGCGGCTGCAGCTCCATACCCGTGGGCCAGCCGGTAGCCGTGAGACCGCAGCAGCTCTACCGGCGAGATGCGCGTGGCGCCCCACGCCGGTAGGAACGCCGCCGCGAACGCCGTGCCGCACCCAAGCGCCAGTCCAGCGACAGCGGTGTCCGGCGTCAGCACCACCTGGTGGAAGTCGAGCAGTGGGACGATGGCGTTGAGGGAGCGGCCGGCGGTGCGCAGCAGTACCCGGGCCAGCGCCCAGCCCAGCGCGATCCCGGCGGCGGAGCCCAGGAGCCCCAGTGCCGTCCACTCCAGCAGGAAGAGGCCCAGCACCTGCCGCCGGGTGGCGCCGAGGGCGCGCAGCGTGCCGATCTCCTTCAGCCGCTGGACCACGGAGATCTGCACCGAGTTGTAGATGATGAACAGCCCCACCAGCAGCCCGATGACGCTGATCGCCACCAGCGACTCGATCCGCGCCAGGGCGTCTTCGGTCATGGAGCCGGCGCGGGCCGCGGGCAGGACGGAGCAACCGGGACACAGGGACTGGAGCCGCTCCCGTGGGACGTGCGCTACCTCGATCCGGTCCACGAAACCGGGGCGTCCGAAGAGCGCTTGCGCGGCGTGCAGCTCCATCACCGCGAAGCTGCCGTTCATCACGCGGGCCGGGCCCTCGTCCGCCAGCACGCCGGTGACCAGGAGTGTGCGGAGCCCGTCCTTCGTCTCCACCTGTACGGGAGACCCGGCCGCGAGGCCGTAGCGCGCGGCGAAGGAGCGGGCCACCACGATCCCGTTCGGCACGAACGCCATCATGGCGAACTGCTCCGGGCTGGTGGCGGCCTTCCCCTCGAAGCGGTAGAGACGGAGGAGGGAGTCGCTCGAGAAGTCGACGCCCAGGAGGAGCAGCGTCCCGCCCTTCGGCGCCCGGAGCGGGACCGAGGCCTGGATCACCGGCGCGGCGATGGCGCCCGGAACCGCGCGGATCCGCTCGGCCAGCGCCTCCTCCACGCCGAGCGACCGCCCGCGGGTAACCTGCCACTCCGCCGACCCGGCCAGGGAGCGCACCGTCTCCTGCATGGACGCGCGGGCGCTGGTGATCATAGTCCGGGAGGAGACGAACAGTGCCACGCCGAGGGCCACCGCCACCAGCCCCAGCACGGCTCGGAACCGGTTTGCCCGCAGGTACCGGAGCCCCAGGGTGCGGAACAGCTCGATCACGGCGCCGGGTCCAGCCGCCCGTCGCGGAGGCGGATCGCCCGGTCCGCCACGGCGACCACCGCCGGATCGTGGGTCACCACCACCACGGTACGGGTGCCGCGCTCCGCCGCCAGCAGGGCCAGGATCTCGCGGCCGTTGGCGCTGTCCAGGTTGCCGGTCGGCTCATCCGCCAGCAGCAGCGCAGGGTCGTTGATCAGCGCCCGGGCGATGGCCACCCGCTGCATCTCCCCGCCGGACAGCTCCTCCGGCAGGTGCGTCAGCCGCTCGCCTAGGCCCACGCGCTCCAGCAGACGCTCCGCCGCGGGCCGGGCATCCCCCAGGCGTCCGCCGGAGAGCACCGCCGGCAGCGAGGTGTTCTCCACCACCGTGAGGGTGGGGATCAGGTTGAAGAACTGGAAGACCAGGCCGATGCGCGTCCGGCGGAGCAGCGTCCGCTCCTCCTCGTTTAGCGCGGCCGTCTCCCGGCCGTCGATGGTGACGGAGCCGGAGGTCGGCACGTCCAGTACCGCCGCGAGGTGGAGCAGCGTCGACTTCCCCGAGCCGCTCGGCCCGATGACGGCCACGAACTCGCCCGGCTCGATCGACAGCGACACGCCGTCCAGCGCAGTGACGCGGCGCCGCCCCTGCACGTACTCTTTACGCGCTTCTTGGAAGCGAATGCTTGTGACGGTTTTCACAATGCATTGTAGCAGCGCCCGGTGCCGTTACCGCGCCCACCCGGGAATTTGGCCGCAGATGAACGCGGATGCACGCAGATGGGGAGAAGGATGAAGGTGGCGATGACCGAGGCGGTCACCCGCGATGGATGAAATCCGTTTCCGTCCTTGCGCCCACCCAACGCCAGATTGACAGGAGTCCGGCTGTCAGGCCGGTCATTAGTAAGGTAGGCCTGGGACGCCCGCCCGCCCGCCTGACAGCGGGACTCCTGTCAATCTGGCGAAAGCAGTTCCTGGTTCCGTGCTCATCTCAGGAAGTGTTTTCCGGCAGGCAGGAGATTTAGCCGCAGATGAACGCAGATACACGCAGATGGAGAGAAGAGCGGGAGCGGATGAGCGGGACGGATTGGTGTCGGTCGTTTCAGGTGTAACCGATCCGGCTTCATCCGTTACCTATCCGTGTGCATCTGTGTGCATCTGTGGTTAAGACTCCCATCTGCGTCCATCCGCGTTCATCTGCGGCTAAATTCCGGGAGGCATTATGTTCAGTCTACGTCTATCGCGCGCTACCCTCGCGGGCCTGTGGCTTCCGGCTGCGGCTGCGGCGTTTCTGCTCGCCCCCACGGCAGCGCGGGCGGAGCAGTTCGTGCTGTTCGACGTGACGTTCCCGTTCAGCAAGATGGACGCGGATACGTCTACCCCCAGCAAGTCTCACTTCTACGTGAAGGGGGACGCCGTCAACCCGAAGCGGCCGAAGGATTGGACCAGCCCGGTGGACTATCGCAACGGCACGGTCCACGTCCGCATCGAGGTGCTGGACCGGCCGGACAGCGGCCAGCCTGTGCAGTGGAGCCTCTGCTACATCCCCAACAAGGGTCAGGGGAACGGCTATGGCTGCACCGGCACGCCGGTCTACACCGCCAAGGGCGTCTACGAGAAGGACATCTCCATGAAGTCGTTCTGGCAGAACGACGCCATCATCTGGACCGAGGGCATCAAGCAGATGGACCTGGTGATGAAGGATGACAAGAACGTCCACGCCCACAAGAGCCTGGAGCCGGAGAAGTTCTTCCCCACCAGGGTGCGGATCACCATGATCCAGGTGTCCGCCGGCTCCAAGTACGACCCGAGCCTGGTGCCCAACCTCCCGCCGGGCAAGCCGGCCGCCAACGCGAAGGATGTGGAGCCTGTCGTCGCGGCGAAGTGCTGCAAGTGACCGCCTTCTGCAAGGGATAACGACCGATGCTCGAGCGAACTCATGCTCGCCCGATGCGGCACTGGGTCTGTTTCGACTGTCGCAAGCAGTTCCGCAAGCCGAGGTTCGTGGGCGACTCTCGCCCGGATGACCCGCCACCAGCGGAAGGCACGTCCGCGTGCCCGCGGTGCCGCGCTCCGATGGTGGACATGGGGAGGTATTCCCGCCCGCCCGCGCGAGCGGACGTGAGAGCCTGGCGGGAATGGCGGCTCGTGGCTGAGCACGGTAAAATCCCGTCCTTTAGCTCATGAAGCTCCCTAGCCATGCGGTCTCTCCCCCACGCCCTCTCCGCGCACTCCCGTACGGGCAAGCTCGCGGCTCCGCGTGACCCGTTCGGTGGACATTCAGCACGCTCCTACCCTCGCGATTCCAAACCGGGCAGTACTCACCGGTCCGATCGGCCAACCTTATAGAGTAGGAAGTACGCCCTAGAGGTATGGCGGGGCCATACCGGTTTCGGAAAGAGGGTGGCGATGCCACACACCACCGCCGCAGCGGTCACGCCGATCGACCTGCAGGACCCGTCCCTATACATCAACCGGGAGCTGAGCTGGCTGGAGTTCAACCACCGGGTGCTGGAGGTGGCGCTCAGCCCCTCGCAGCCGCTGCTGGAGCGGCTCAAATTCCACACCATCGTCAGCTCCAACCTGGACGAGTTCTTCATGGTCCGGGTGGCCGGCCTCAAGCGGCAGGTGAAGTCCCAGACCGCCCAG
>JAJFMS010000508.1 GCA_020696885.1 Armatimonadota bacterium
CCCAGGAGCAAGCCGGGCAGTGGTCCCGGGTCGCCTGGTTCCTGCTGCTGTTCATCTTCCACCGGCGAGCGCCGTCCGAGTATACTGAATTGCAGAAGACCTTCTGGGATACGGTTTCGCACTCCAAGTTCCGGGTCGATAAGGAGGTAAGTGGTATGGCAGTCACGATGGCAGAGCTCGTCCGCGAGGAGGGCCGTGAAGAAGGCCGAGGAAAAGGGCTCGAGGAAGGGCTTGCGGCGGGCCGTGAAGAAGGCCAGCTCTCCGGGCTGCGTCTCGCGCTGCTGGAGCTACTGGAAGCCCGCTTCGGGTCTGTATCGGCCGCGATCCGCGCGCAGATCGACGGGGCCGACCGGGAGCAGCTCCTCCGATGGATGCGCCGGGCGGGGGTGTCCAAGTCGCTCGCTGAGATCGGGTTCCTCGCCGGGTAGCCGGGAACCGGGCCGAGTCTGTTAACCCAATGTTCACAAACCGGTAAGAGTTCGTTAACGCGCCTCCAGTATCGTTACGGTAGTCCACCGTAGGACGAGACCCGGCCAGGAGGCGCCATGCAGCCCGCAGTCGTTAACACAGCAGTACTTCCGGTTTCGGTCGGCGCGGTTGTGGGTCTCAAAGTACAACCGGCTGGCCGCAGCGTGGTCGCCCGGGTGGACGGCCCGTGCGACCTGGAAAAGGTGACGCGACTCACCTCCAATCTGGCAGGGGCGGGCCGCACCTCGCGGCGGGTGCTGCTGGACCTGACCCGCGCCTCCTACATCGACAGTCCTGGCGTGCGGGCGCTACTCCAGCTTCAGAGCTCCCTCGACCTCGCCGACCGTGAGTTCCGGTTGGTAGTCCGCCGCGGCAGCAGCATCGAGCGGACGTTGGCGCTTCTCGGGCTAAACGCGCAGCTCCCGATCTGGAGCAGTGTGGAAGGGGCCTGGTCCACGGCTGCCCGCCCGCGCTGTTGACGAAGCCAGGGAATGGCGCGGGGCTCTCCAGCGCGCCTTACCCGTCATCGTCTTCACCGCGCACCACGACGTCCGCGCGCACCTTCCCCAGCCCGCTTTCGTTGCCCTGGAGGTCCACGGCCGTCACGGCGTAGCGAAAGCGGGCGGTAGTCCCGGCGGGCAGCGCCACGATGTCCGAATAGGTGCTGCGCTGGGCGGGCACGGATCCGATACGCTCCCACTGGTAACCCGGGTAACGGGCGCGGTAGAGGAAGTAAGCCGAGACACTCGTGCCGGGAGCCCCCTGCCATTCCAGGTGTACCACGCGCGTACTGCCACCTTCTCGGGCCACGCTCACCTTCTGCGGCGGCGCAGGCGACTGGGGCGGGGCGATCCGGGTACGGAGGTCGAAGGTCGCCTGCGCGGTCTGGCCGCGCCAGAAAGATTGGTTCAAGGCCGTGATTGGGAGCCACTGGTACTCCGTGTCCTCCCGCGCGACCACTCGCACCAGGAGGAGCCCATTACTCCCGTTCAGGTCCACCTTCCCGAACGGATTGTCCAGCAGTGCGAACCCGTTGGCGGTGCGGATGTTCGGGGCGGCGTGGTTCGGCAAGGGCCACTCCCCGTTCGCGTCCGTCTTACCGCGTGCAATCGGCTCCTTCGGTATCACTCCGTCCTGGGCCTGGTAGACGGTCAACTCCGCGTTGGGCACGAGACGACCGTTGTTGTCGAACACCCGCAGGCGGCAGGTGCGGGGAAGGTCGTAGAGGTAGGCTCCACGGTAGCCGCGGCGAGTGCCGGTGAGCCGGTTGAGCGCGAGCACGCTGTTCTCCGGAAAGAGCGTTTCTTCCGACACCAGCACCGGCGGCGGCTCGAACCCCACCCCTGCCGGCTCGCCGCCCTCTTCCGCGTGGTTCGACTCGGGGAAGACCCGCAGCGGTTGGAGTTCTACCAGGCCAAGCTGCCCCGCCAGGCTGCGCACCAGCTCCCAGTCCACGCGGCCCGCGTCAGCGACCGGGTCCTGCCCGGGGCCGTAATCGACGTAGCCGTCCCACCCGTTCGCCGCATGCATCGCATCGAAGCGATCGGCGGACTCACCGTCGTCGAGCACACGGATGAGGTCTACCCGGAGCGGTTGGCGCACCCCGCCGGGGGCTGAGGCATAGGTGGATTGCTCCAGCTTCAGCCGGAGCGCGGCGAACTGCTGCTGGATCCAGTCCTCGAACGAGCCGCCGGACAGCGCGAGCTCGCACCAACGGTTGTAGGCGCTGCGACGAAGGATCACGCAAAACGCCAGCGCGTCCGTGCGCTCCGTGCGGCTGTTGTTCTCCGCGGACAGCTCTTCGGTCCCCGCACCCACCGGCTCCAGCCGGAGCTCCAGGCGCTGGCCCTTCTTCTTGAACGGGAACGTAACGGAGAGGTCCACGAACGTTCCGGTTCGCAGCATCGCCTGGCGAAAGGCGCCCCCTTCCAGCCGCCATTCGACGGTCTCCGCCTCCGCCAGGCAGCGCGGCGCCAGCCCGGCATGGCTCCCGGCGCTCAGCTTCTTGCCGTCCAGCAGCCATTGGTATTGGAAGGGCGACGAGGCCGCAGCGCCGTGGTTCACCACTCGCGCGGTAGCGGTGATCGGCTCACCGTTCTTCGGCCAGCGCCGGATCGGATCGGTGCCGTCCGGCGGCAGCGGCTCCTGGGTCGCCGGGTTCACCAGCAGTGGTATGCCCGCCGTCACCGTCACGTCGTAGGCGGGATACCTGGGCGTAAGACTGACGTAGGTGACGTCCAGGTCCGACTTCGCCGCACCCACGGTGGGCGGTGCCGTTCCAGCCGCGAGGACCCTCGGGACTACGGTCACGAGTGCTGCTGTCACTACCAGCAGTAGCCCGGCTCGCTCTCCAAGGTGTCCGCACCGGGTCTGCCGGGAGCGCATGGGTTTCCTGCTTGCGTGAAAAAAACTCACGGGTTCGTTGGACCGATCACCACGCGGGCATGGGTTTTGAACAGGTTTTGAACACCTGTCAGGTAGGGAGCTCGACCGCTTTCGTGGCCTGGCTCCGGATTCACAGGCACGTTTTGAACAAAGTTTCGACAGAGCCTTCGTCAACTCATCCCGCCGTTTGTCCCGGCCCGGCCATCACCTGGAACCGATGCAGTACAGCATCTTCCCGCCCTTGAGAAACAGGCGGCCGCCGCTAACGGCCGGCGACGCCTGCCCGGCATCCCCGAGGTCGTTGGTGGCGAGGACCTCGAACTGCGGCCCGGACTTGACGACGTAGCTCTTCCCGGCGCTCGCCAGGTAGACGCGTCCGTCGGGGGTAGCGATTGGGCTGGAAGTGGTGGAAACGCCCGGAAGTCGCTCCGAGTACACCGTCTCCCCGGTGCTCCAGCGCAGGCACTCGAGCACTCCGGGAGAGTGGGCGCGGTACAGGTACTCGCCGCTCGTGACGGGAGAAGACAGCCCTTCCGGGATGCGGCGGCTGGTCCACTTCCGGTGCGTCTGCGTGACATCTCCGGCGCCGGTGGGATCCACGGCGAGGCCGGTGCCGCCCCGGCCGCTGTCCAGATACACCAGTCCGCCTCCGGTTACGGGAGACGTGGCATCCCCCTGCGCCGCGCACCACCAGAGCACCTTGCCGTTAGCCGGGTCCACTCCCTGGAGCGCGTTGGAAGCAGCCGTGAGGAGCTGCGGCTTCCCGCCGATCTCCGCCAGCACCGGCGTGCTGTGAGCGAACGACACGTCCGGGCGGGCCTGCTCCCACCGCACCGCGCCGGTCTTGCAGTCGTACGCCACGAGACGCGACTTCTTCTCGAGCTGGTCGCACTGGAGGAGGAGCGTGCCCTGATACAACACCGGGCTGGCGCCCAGGGCGACATCGAACTTGTAAGGATCGATCACCTGTCGCCACAACGGCTTACCGTCGTGCGTGAACGCCGCCACGACCGCGGAGCCGAACACCACGTACACCCGCTCGCCGTCCGCCGTCGGGGTAGGCGCCGTGTAGCCGCCCCGAAGGTCCGACAGCAGCCACGGGCCGGGCTGCACCTGCGCGTCCCAGAGCCGCTGGCCGTCCGCGGCCCGGTAGCAGGTGACGTGGTGCTCCGGAAAGCGAGCACGGTCCTGCTTACCGGGCCAAAAGCTGGTGGTGACGAACACTCGCCCGCGAGAGACGATCGGGCTGGATTGGTTCTGGTCCGGCTCCGTGGGCGCATCCTGACCCGGCAGCGGCGCCTTCCAGCGCACGTTCTCACCGGCCTCGCTCCACGTGAGCGGCAGGTCTCGCTCCGCGGTGAGCCCCATGCCGGTAGGACCGCGCCAGCCGGGCCAATCCCCCGCAGCCGGCGGGGCCGCCAGCGCCGCGCACGCGGGCAGCACCAGGAGTAAT
>JAJFMS010000509.1 GCA_020696885.1 Armatimonadota bacterium
CAGTACGACGCCTGGGAACTTATCGAACGGGGACTCTGTGCCCTCGGCAGCAGCCCGTTTTAGATGACGTTCGGTCAGTTCCTGCAACACCGTTAACCGTTGGTCCGGTGTTAGGCTGAGAGCCCACCGAATCAGTTCCCGATCGATACCATCGTCCGGCACCTCTGTCTTGAATGGCGGCGGTACCGGCATTTCTGTAGGTCCGTTGGAGTGTGGCCGCTGCTCGTGGTTATGGCTTGACATTGGGCACTCACCATCTACGGGTACAGCTACGGCCTTCTTCCACAGAACTCTATCGCGCGATAGGCACCGAGGGTAGGGATTCCCCCTCCGCCTCCACGTCATTGCGAAGCGCCCACCGACCCTTCCGTTCTACACACGCACTCCCGTGGCGCTGTGGCAATCCCGAAGGTTGAGTAGCGATCGGTTCAGCACTTCGACGTTCGGCAGGATCCGTACCGGATGGGATTGCCACGGCCGCAAAAAGCGCGGCCTCGCAATGACTCGCTTCTTTCGACGCCGACTCACTGCTTCAGGGAGTAGCGGAGCGCCATCACCAGCACTCCACTACTCCCCTACTCCATCACTCCCGCAGCCTACGGCGCGGCGTGCTCCGCGTCGACGCGCTTGGCGCCGTAGTAGAGCAGCTTGTTCAACGCCTGGAGATACGCCTTGGCGCTGGCCTCGATCACGTCCAGAGAGGCGCAGCGGCCGGAGAAGATCTGGTCGCCGGCGCCGAGGCGCACCGTTACCTCGGCCAGGGCGTCCGTGCCGCCGGTTACTGCGCTCACGATGTAGTCGATCATCTCCTGCTCGGCCGGCACCAGCTTGTCGATGGTCCGGTAGACCGCGTCCACGCTGCCGACGCCGGTGCCCACCTCGGTGAGCCGGTCCTCGCCGCAGCGGAGGCGGACCGTGGCGGTGGGCACGCCGTCCAGGCTGGTCATGACCGTCATGTACTCGAGGGTGTACTCGTTGTCGTGCAGGCCCTCGGTCTCGGCCATGAGCGCGACGAGGTCCTCGTCGTAGACGACCTTCTTCTTGTCCGCCACCTCGAGGAACCGCTGGTAAGCCCGCTCCAGGTTGTCACTCTCGAGGGTGTAGCCGAGCGCCAGCATCCGCGCCTTGAACGCGTGGCGTCCGCTGCGGTTGGAGAGGACCAGCTTGCTGCTGTCCAACCCCACGTCTTCCGGCCGCATGATCTCGTAGGTGGTCTGCTCTTTGAGGAAGCCGTCCTGGTGGATGCCGGAAGCGTGTGCGAAGGCGTTGGCTCCGACGATCGCCTTGTTCGGCTGGATCGGGAACCCGGTGACCTTCCCCACCAGCCGGCTGGCCCGGATGATCTCCTGGGTAACCACGTTCGTGTCCGCCTGGAAGTAGTCTCGCCGGGTGCGGAGCGCCATCACCACCTCTTCCAGCGAGGTGTTGCCGGCGCGCTCGCCGATGCCGTTGATCGTGCACTCGATCTGGCCCGCTCCGGCCTGCACCGCGGCCAGGGAGTTGGCAACCGCCAACCCGAGGTCGTTATGGCAGTGGCAGGAGAAGATCACGTTCTCCGCGCCGGGCACCCGGTTGAGCAGCACCGTGAAGATATTGCCGAACTGCTCCGGCACGGCGTAGCCCACCGTATCCGGGATGTTGATCGTGGTGGCGCCGGCCTTGATGGCCGCCTCGACCACCTGGCAGAGATAGTCGAGATCGGAGCGCGCGGCGTCCTCGGGCGAGAACTCCACGTCGTCCGTAAACTGCCGGGCGCGGGTGACGGCGGCCACCGCCATCTCCAGCACCTCTTCGCGGCTCTTGCGGAGCTTGTGGCGGAGATGGATGTCCGACGTGGCGATGAAGGTGTGGATGCGCGGCCGCTCCGAAGGGCGCACGGCCTCGCCGGCGCGGTCGATGTCCTTGTCCACGGCGCGGGCCAGGGCGCAGATGATCGGGCCGCGCACCTCGCGGGCGATCTGGCGCACGGACTCGAAGTCGCCCGGGGAGGAGATCGGGAAGCCGGCCTCGATGACGTCGACCTTCAGCCGCCCGAGCTGGTGCGCGACTTCCAGCTTCTCGGCGCCGCTCATGCTGGCGCCCGGGCACTGCTCGCCGTCTCGGAGCGTGGTATCGAAGATGCGGATCTTACGGTCCATAAAGCACCTCTATTCTTGAGGAAAGGTTAGCGGGGAAGGGCGCCCGCCGCAACAAGCGGCGAGGCGCCGGGAGAGCGCAGGATGCCGGGCTTATCCGGCCGCTCTAGCTCCCCAGGACGCGCCGGGCGGCGGCGGGCATGGCAATGCCCCGCGCCTGACCCGGCGTGTTTCCTCGCTCTCGATCGATCCGTGCGATCTGTTTCATCGGTTCCACACCTGTTCGAGCGGCAGCTCAAAACCGGTCAACACTTCGTCCCCGCGTAACGTCCCACTCCGCTGCAGGACCTCTACCGAGGCAGAGGGGCGGTGCACGAGAACCTCTTGGGTCTTGGGATAGAAGACCCAGATCAGTCTTACCCCAGCGGCGAGGTACTCGCGTACCTTCTGGTTCAGCTCTTCCGCGGTATCGCCTGGAGAGACGATCTCTACCACGAGGTCCGGGACTACTGCCCAGAACCCGCGTTCCGGAGGCGGACAGGCCGCCATCCGCTCATTCGACACATACGCCTGATCGGGACCTCGTACCTCATCCGGTTCCCGGAACAGGATGAATCCGGTGTTGAGGACATACTCGCCGAGTTGGTGGGCGAGCACGAATGCCCCAATCGAGAGGCTTAGACGCGTGTCGAGCATCCCGTGTCGTACCGAGGCCGGGGACATTTCCACCACCTCGCCCCGCACCAGCTCCAGCCGCGCGTCCTTGCCGGCGCAGAAGTCATAGAACTCCTCCGCGGTCATGGTGCCGGGTCGGGCCAGGGTGTCGGTCATCGGCGTCTTTCAGGTGACTCGGGGCGGCGTCACCGCCGCCCCGAACATCCCCACTAGTCCAGGTTGCTGAACCGGGTCTGGACCTGCTGCTCCGGGGTCTGGACCTGCTCGTCCACGGACCGCTTCTGGCTGATCCAGCTCATCTTGCTGCGCAGCTCCGCGCCCACCGTCTCGATCTGGTGGCGCTTGTCGCGGTTGCGCATCGCGTTGAACGTGGGCCGGTTGGTCTGGTTCTCGAGGATCCACTCCCGGGCGAACTGGCCATTCTGGATCTCTTCCAGGATCTCTTTCATCGCGGCGCGCGACTCGTCGTTGATCACGCGCTTGCCGCGGGTGAGGTCGCCGAACTCGGCCGTGTCGCTGATGGAGTAGCGCATCCCGGCGATGCCCGCTTCGTACATCAGGTCCACGATCAGCTTCAGCTCGTGGAGGCACTCGAAGTAGGCGATCTCCGGCTGGTAGCCCGCCTCGACCAGCGTCTCGAAGCCGGCCTTCACCAGGGCGGTGGCGCCGCCGCAGAGGACGGTCTGCTCGCCGAAGAGGTCGGTCTCGGTCTCTTCCTGGAAGCTGGTCTCCAGCACGCCGGCGCGGCCGCCGCCCACGCCGCTGGCGTAGGCCAGCGCGATGGCACGGGCGTCACCGGTGGAGTCCTGGTGGATGGCGATGAGGCACGGCACGCCGCTGCCTTCCGTGTAGACGCGGCGCACCAGGTGCCCCGGGCCCTTCGGCGCGATCATGATCACGTCCACGTCCTTCGGGGGAACGATCTGCCCGAAGTGGATGTTGAACCCGTGCGCGAAGGCCAGCGCCTTGCCGCTCTTCAGGTGCGGCTGAATCTGCTCCTTGTAGAGCGCGGCCTGGAACTCGTCGTTGACGAGGATCATGATCAGGTCCGCGCGGCGAGTCGCCTCGTCCACGGTGACCACGGTGAGGCCGTCCGCCTGGGCCTTGTCCCAGCTCTTGCCGGGGCGCAGGCCGCAGATCACGTTGATCCCGGACTCCTTCAGGTTCAGCGCGTGCGCGTGGCCCTGGGACCCGTAACCGATGATCGCCACGGTGCGGCGCTGGAGCACGGACATATCCGCGTCCGAATCGTAGAAGACTTTAGCCAACTTCCTTCCTCCTTAAGACAGCCAGAACTCGTCTGGGTTGTTGAACCGCGAAGATCGCAGGAAGGCGGAGGGAGTTTTAGCCGCAGATGAACGCGGATGGACGCAGATGTGACGGTGCCACAAGCAGCATTCCTCACTCGGGGAGCGGGCCATCGCTGGAACTGGCAATACACCGGCCACATCCCGCCCCGTTCCCTATCTGTGTCCATCTGCGCCCATCTGCGGCTAAAACTCTCTTAACTCCGTGTCTCCGTGTCTCCGTGGTGAATTCGCGAATTCGTAAT
>JAJFMS010000510.1 GCA_020696885.1 Armatimonadota bacterium
TGCAGCTACTCAAGGAGTTGGAAGACGCGCGTCGTGACAAGATCAAGTACCTGCTCTTCGCCTACACGGGCCACGGGATGCAGGTAAACGGTGAGGACGTGCTCATCCCACCGGACTTCAACGCTGACAACGGTCAGAGTGCCAGTTTCTTCCGCGTTCGGGACCTGCTCGATATCCTGACCGCGCGCAGCGGCACCCAGACGAACGTGGATGACTCCATCCCGCACGTGCTGGCCCTGATCGACGCATGCCAGAGTACTTCCACGAAGTTCCGACTTTACGCTACCACGGCGCCACAGGTAGGACGCGGCCACACCGCTGCTGTGTATTACGCCTGTGCACCCGGCCAAGTCTCTCAAGGCGTGAAGCAGAAGCGCACGCCGCCACTGGACTTCCGCGGCAGCGTCTTCACGCAGAAGTTCGTTCGACTCCTCGACGAAGGGCAGTTCGATAACTGGCGAGACTTCGAAGCGGAGCTCGAAATTCGCGTGGGAGAGGCCTCGCGGGCGCTGAAGACCCAGGGCGATGACGAGGTGCAGTCGCCTAACTTCCGGCCGTCCCATAGCCCGGCGTACTATCGGTTCCACGAGTTTTTTGACGGGGTCAGGTACCGCAGCGACAACCGGACCGCGCAGAACACCCGCTCTGAATCTGGGATACGTCCGGCATCCCCGCGGCTGACTCGGCCGTCACGGCCGTTGGGCGCGGCCCGTCGGGGTCTCGCCGTCCAGGCGGGGACTGCGCAGCCATAGGCAGCGTAGAGTGCAGGGCTTGACGCGCGACCTGACAGCCGTTTTCCGTGCGGCCGGTGCGGTCGATCTACGTGCCGGCTATTTGCGGACCGGCTCCGCCGGGGCCGTGCGGAGTTGCAGCCAGGCCACCGCGTAGAGCCCGTTCTCGCCGTTTACCAACCTCGCTGCCTGGACCTTGACCGCGTCGATCAGCAAGCCGGCGGCGGGCACATCCGCCTCCACGGGCTCCAGGTCCTTCGGGATGAAGCCCTTGTCGTAGGCGATGGTGGTGACCGCATCGTGTAGACGGGTGAGGGTGCCGGCCTGGCGCTGGATCAGGTCTCTCGCCCCCGCCTCCTGGGTCCACCCGATGGCGATGACATACTCCTGACCGGTGGGTCGCCCGGCGAGTACCTTCGGGCTGAAGTCCAGGCAGCCGCCCTTCATCAGGTGCTTGGGCTCCTGAACCTTCCACATGGGCGTCACGTTGCCGCTGGGCCCGAAGCTGTAGGCCATCACCCACATCTCGGAGTCCGCCCGCAGGCGGAACTTGATCGTCTCGCCTTCGCGGAAGGCGACGCCTTTCGGGAGCACCACGTCCGGAGCGAACTCGAACCGGAGGCGCAGTCCCTGCCGGCGGTTCTGCGTCAGGGCGCCGAGGACATCGGTATTCCCGTTCGTACGGCTGGCGAGGGTCACCCCCCCGCCCAATCCCTTGGGGCCGCCGCTGCCGGCGTCTACCAGGGCCTGCCGCACCTCCTGGACGCATTCATTGCTTTTGCGGATTGCGGTGAGCTCCGTCACCACCTCGGACCAGGAGGCGCCGGCGATCGGCTTGATCACCGGGCTGCGCGAGTCCAGGAACTGTACGGAGGCCTGCAGCCCCTTATCGGTCTTCTGCGTGCGGACGAGTGCCCGCAGCGTGCCTGCAGGCCAGTGGCCCTGGGAGCGCTGGCTGATGTGTCGGATCTGGTAACGCAGCTCGTTCAGGAAGGAACTGGGCGGAGCCGGCCCTTCCACCTGAACCGTGGGGTCCGCGTCGGGCTGGTCCGTCAGCGGCGGTGCTTCGCCGAGGCCCGCCATCTTCCGTAAGGTCGGCGCCACTTCCCGGAAGCAGATCTTGGCGAAGGCCGCGGCGTCGTCCTCGGAGATCGTGCCCACCCACTCCGTGATCGGCCGCCGGTCCGAGGTTTCGAAGCGCACGCGCGCCTTGATCTTCTTACCCACCCGCTCCAGCACTTCGTCTGTGACGACAATGGAGTCCGGCCCCCAGGCGCCGTCGGTAGAGGCCTCGAAGTTCTTCAGGCAGTCGTCCAGGGTGCGGGCGAACGCCTTGGGTAGGTTGATCGTGTCCACCAGAGCCTTGTCGAAGGCCGACGGCACGCGGCCGAAATAGACGGCGGTGACGTCCTTTCGCTGCTCCGGGAGGAGCGGCTCGTCCGGTACCTCCGTCACCACCGCGTGGGACGGTGCGACCTCGGTCACCCGCAGCAGACCGGGGACGGAGTGGTAGCGGGGGGACCCCGGCTCGGCGCCTTCCGGCGGTGCTTCCGTTTGCAGCGGGGTGAGCAGATCCCCCTTTCGCAGTCCGTTGGCAGAGCCGGCATCGATCGTGAACGCGCCTCCGGTCCGGCTAGTGACCCGGGCCTCCCACGCGATCGACTTGAGCAGCGGCAGCAGGGCGCGCTCTCCGGCCGCCGACCCCAGCGAGGCCTGGTCCAGTGCCGCCGAGAACGCCTTGCCGAGGGGGGTTGCAGTATAGCGCCGGAGCCCACGCCGCAGCACCGCCCGGCGAGTGGCCAGGCTAGCTGCGCCGTGTGCCGGGGCGCGGCCCTCGTACACCCCATTCCACACGCGTGCGCCCGTGCGGGTGTCGGAGAGCTCCAGGGACAGCTCCACCACCGCTTCCCAACGCTCCGCGGTCTCGTCGGTGGCAGGGACCAGCGTGTGCTCGAATCGCGTGAACACGCCCTGGAGCTGGAGCGGCGCCAACTGGCGCGGGTCCTTCCCCGCCACGACGGCGGCGGCGGCCTCGCTGCCGGAGACCGCTTCCGCAAGCAACTCGGCCGGACCGCCGGCGGCTTCCGGCGCCTGCGCTGCCGCGGCGTAGCCGTCGGCCTTGGCCTCGGCTTGCGGCGAATCTTGCAGCGGCGTCACGAAGAAGGGCAGCACGGCCACGCTCACCCGCAGCCGCGGACGGATCTCCGGCACGGACTCCTGTGCCACCACTGCGGAGCCCACGGCTGCCAGCCCCAGCCCTAGCAGTAAGGAGGTGCTTTGTTTGCCCATCGCGGTCGTCCCTTCGTCATGCAAGCAAGATACGATCGATCAGGTTAGAGCGCCGACCAGGTCCGTTCCTCGTCCGGCAGCATCTGCCAGTACCAGCCCATGATGGTGGCGACATACTTCTGGGTTTCGGCGAACGGCGGGATGCCTTTGTATTGCCTCACCCTACCTGGACCCGCGTTGTAGCTGGCCAACGCCAGGCGGATCGCCTCCACGCGCGGACGCCCCTGGCGGAGCTGGATGTCCATATTCCGCTTCAGGTAGCGGATCGCCCCCTGGACGTTCTGCTCCGGGTCATAGGGGTCCCGCACGTCCAGCTCCTCCGCGGTGCCCGGGAGGAGCTGCGCCAGGCCGATAGCCCCGGCCTTGGAGCGTGCCGTGGGGTTGAACCGGCTCTCCGCAGCTACCAGGGCGAGCACGAGGCGCGGATCCACCTCTTCGGTCTGGCTATAGCGGAGGATCGCCCCCGCGATCGTGTTGGCGAGCTTGGCGTCGATACCAGGGCGGAACCGCCGGATCGCTTCCACGTAGGCCGCCACGGTTGGAGCTCCAGCCACTGCAGGCTGCCCCGGCGCCGGAGGCGCTCCAGCGGGAGGTGCTTGCTTTCGAAGCACCCGCAGGGTGTCCATGGCCGAGGCCTCGTCTTCCCCAACCGTCGTCGAAACGATCAGGAAGCCTTGCTGGCTTTCGGGATCCTTTTCCACCAGGCAGAGCGCGCGGATCACGGCGCCTTCCACCAGCTCAGGCCAGTCGCTGTGCGTCGTGTTCAGCGGCAGTTCCACGGAGACAAGCGGTACGGCGCCGGTCAGGCGCAGCAGCACGAAGCTGCGTCGATCCGCCCCGCCTAGCGCAAATACGGTGCCCTTGATCTCGATGGCGAAATTGCGGAACTGGGACGGACGTTCCCTAACGGCCTTCAGGTCCAGTAGGTTAGGTAAGCGAGATTTGTCGCGCTGCGTGTAGTAGCGCTCGGCGTTCTGCAGCAGCGTCGCGTCTGCCGCTGGTGCGGGAGTCGGCACGCTCACGCACCAAAGTACCGCCAACAGTATGACTGTGGTCTTGGGACTCATTGTCCAGCTCCCTTTGGCTTAGCTGCAGGCCGCTCATCGGTCGCATATTGCAGCCAGGCGGTCGCGTATTCTTTGCTACCGCCGGCGGCCAGGCGGGTCGCCCGGGGACGCTGGCGGAAGACCACTTGCTCCAGGTTCACTTCATCCGGCTCGGCGGGTACGGGTGGGGGCGCGGCGGCGGCCACGATCTTGCGGATGGTCTTGGAAAGCCCG
>JAJFMS010000511.1 GCA_020696885.1 Armatimonadota bacterium
GGGTGGCGGGCGGTCCCACGCAGACCGCCTCGTCCGCCAGCAGCGTGTGGAGGCAATCCTGGTCCGCCTGGCTGTAGACCGCCACGGTGGCGATGCCGAGCTCCCGGCAGGCGCGGATCACGCGGACGGCGATCTCGCCGCGATTCGCAATGAGGACTTTTTTGAACATTAATGTCCCGGGTGGACGCAGCGCACCTGTCCGGTGGCCGGATCGAACTGGTAGGGCTCTTTTCCTACCGGACAAGCGAGCATCGAGACCGGCAGCCGCAGCTCCGCCAGGCTCTTCGGCCGGTTCTCCTCATCCGAGGAAGTGGCGATCTGGTACGCCTGCCGGATCTGCGACAGGTTGTTCGTACAGTCGACGCTCTTGGCCCGCTCCATCGGAGAGGCGGTGGTCTTACCCGCCGCGTCCTTCCCGCCCTTTAGATAGCGAGGGAGCAGGATCGCTGCAAGGACCCCGATGATCACCACTACCACGAGGATCTCGACCAGCGAGAAGGCGCGCCGCTTTCCGGTGGGCATGGCTAACTCATCCTCCGTGCTCGCGCCTAGGCGGAACGAGAGTCCAGGTCGGGAGAGCGGTTGGGGTCCAGCACGAACAGCTCCTGGCCGAACTCCACGGCATCCCCGTCTTCCACGAGGGCTGTGACGACGTAGCCGGTCTGCTGGGCGACGATCGGGTTGAGGATGCGCATCGAGTCGATGTTCCCGAGCACCGCGTCTTCGGCGACGTGGTCTCCGGGGCGCAGCGGCTTCTTGGGCGCGCGGTAGATCCCCACCATGCCGGCGCGGACCACCTGCCGGTCCGAAACCTGCACCGCTTCGTCCGCTTCCGCTGCATCGGGGGGCGGCGGCGGGAACAGGCCGCGGATGCGTCGCGCGCGCAGCTTCCACCCCTCGCCTTCCACGGCGACTTCACCCACGTGGGACTGCCGCTGCAGCAGCCGGAGCACCGCCTCGATCCGCTCTACGTTCATTGGTTCAGCTTTTACGCAGAAGGCTGGAAGCTACTTCACGCGCTCGATGTAGCTGTCGGTGCGGGTATCCACGCGGATCTTCTCACCCACGTTGATGAAGAGCGGCACGTTCACCACGGCGCCGGTCTCGATGGTGGCCGGCTTGGAGCCTCCGGACGCGGTGTCACCGCGCAGGCCCGGGTCCGTCTCCGTCACCTCGAACTCCATCGCCATCGGGAGGTCCACGCCTAGGACCTTCTCGTTGTGGCTGAGCACTTCGACTTCGGTGTTGTCCTTGAGATACTTGACCGCCGACCCGATCGACTTGGAGGGGATCGGGAACTGGTCGAAGGTATCCATGTCCATGAAGAAGTACTCGTCGTCCTGGCTGTAGAGGAAGTTCATCTTCTTCCGCTCCAGGATCGCCTGCTCCATCTTCTCACCGGCACGGAACGTCTTGTCGATGGTGGCGCCGGTGCGCAGGTTCCGCAGTCGGGTGCGGACGAACGCGCCGCCCTTCCCCGGTTTAACGTGCTGGAACTCGATGATCTGGAAGATGTCGCCCTCCATGATGAAGGACAGTCCGTTACGAAAATCGCTGGTATCGATCAAGGGGCGCTCCGAAATCTTCGCTAAGAAAACCGCATTAGGTTAGCACAAGGCCCTTCGGGTGTCAACCGGGATCGGTCGATTTTAGCGCGATGCCGTACAATCTAGGGCGGCCGAGGGACGGAAGGGGCGGGCAACTTTTTCGATGCCCCTGCCGTCCAACCTGCGAACCTCCACGTGGCCGGCTCTGCATCGGCCAAGCGGTCGGGGCCTGGAAAGGAGGCGGCGATGAGATGTCCGGTGCTGCGGATTACGGCTTCTGCGCTGGTGGTGGGGTTGGCGTTGGCGGGAGCGGCCCGGTCGGATGTGCCCGTTAATGCCTCCCTGAGCCCGGCGCGCCCCGTTGGCGGCTGCGGGAACATGTATTTTAGCTGGGTCACCCAACCGGCCCTCCAGATCGTGACGTTCCACGAGGGCGTGACGGACCCTGCGGAGGCGGCGCGCTCCCTCGCCGCGAAGCACGACCTGAAGATCCGCCACGTCTACTACCGGGCGATCAAGGGGTTCTCCGCCGTCATCCCTCACGAGACGCTCCAGGCGCTACGCCAGGATCCGCGCGTGAAGTCGATCCAGCGCTCGGAGCTCGTGAAGACCGCGCAGTACGCACGCCTGGTTCCGGCGCTGAACCCCGGCTACCGGCCCGTGCTCGGGCGCTTCGGTACGATCAATCGCCCGGCGGTGCTCCAGCGCCCCGACGGGCGCGTCCCGCAGTCGCTGCCGGCACCTGGTGCCGAGTCCCGTCTACCGGGTAGTGAGCCGCTGGCGACCGTGGACGAGGAGCCGGTAACGTCGCTGGCGGTGGCGGTGCTGGATACCGGGATTCAAGCGGACCACCCCGAGCTGAACGTGGACCTGAATCGAAGCCGCAGCTTCGTGCCCGGGGTGTCGAGACCGAACGACGGCCGCGGGCATGGCACCTACATCGCGGGGCTGATCGGCGCGCTCGGGAAGTCCGGGGTCCGCGGGCAGGCGCCCGGAGCCTCGCTCTGGGCGATCAAGGTGTTGGACGATGAAGGCACCGGCATGGACGCGGACGTGATCAAGGGCCTCGACTACCTGATCTTCAACGCACGCCGGGTGGCGGTCGCCAACCTGAGCCTGGAAGGGCGGCGCTCACCGGCGCTGGATGCCGCGGCGAGCGCCGCGACGGCGGCCGGGATCGTGGTGGTAGTCGCGGCGGGTAACGGCGGTGTGAATTCCCGGGAGATCTCCCCGGCGCGTGAGCCGAGGGTCCTCGCCGTGGCGTCCACCGATGACGGCTCCGGCGCCCAGGGTCCGCTGGGATTTGCGAAGTTCAGCAACTTCGGCGACCATGTGGCACTGGTGGCCTCCGGCGTGAACGTCCGGTCCACGTGGAAGGGTAGTGGTTACCGGGAGCTCAGTGGTACCAGTGTCTCCGCGGCCCTGGCATCCGGCGCCGCGATGCGCCTGATCCTGGTGAACGGCCGGGACCTGGGACGAGACGGGCGGCTCGACCTCCGAGACGTGGAGTTGACCAAGCTCAAGCTGGTGCAGGGAGCGGCGGCTCCGGACGAAGGCGCTGCCTGCGGTGGGGAGTCGGGGATCGTGGAAGGCCCCGACGGGCGGCTCTACCCAGTCCTGGCGAAGCTGGGCCTCTGACCGACGAGGCGTGTTCCTCATCGTTGACGGCTGACTTGGGTCCCCAAGATCCCTAGCGCGATAGCCGTGATCGGAGCACCGGGAGGGCGGGCCAGCCACCCTCCCGGGTACTACCGTGTGAGCGGGTTACTTCTTGGGGGTGGGGATGTGATCCGCCTTGGCGAACTTGGCCGGGTCCTTCTTGAACGCCTCGGGGCAGCCGGCGCAGCAGAAGAAGTAGCGGTTGCCCTTGTGGTCAGCGAACATCTTCTTCTTGGTGGCGTCGGCGATGTTGACTTTGTTGTCCTTCATCACGGCGCAGGCCACTTCCTTGGGCGCCGCTTTGGCGGTCTTAGCCGCCTGGGCGGAGGACACGGAGACCGCCAGCATCAGGGCGGCGCCAGCGAGCAGGGTCACGTTCTTCATTGAGGGATTCTCCGGCAGAGATCGGGCTCCGGCGTGGCGCCGGCTCCACCTGATTTATACGTTTCTGCGGGCCTAAAGATCACCGGGAACCACGCGGGGGGAGGTATCTGGTAAAGTTAGGTAGACGCGAACCCGGGCCCGTTCTCAATCGTCAGTAGAGCCGGCAGGCAGGCGTGAGACGGCGCCTGGTTCCCCGGTTCCCCTGGTTCGTGATCAGTTCCCCGCGCG
This sequence comes from Armatimonadota bacterium, assembly GCA_020696885.1. The sequence continues at coordinate 3,819 of JAJFMS010000511.1, forward strand.
TGCCGAGCGCGGTAGCCCAAAGGAGGCCGCAGTGCGGCGCGATAGCTCAGATGCCGGCGGCCCGCTGGAATCGCTTCAGGGAGTCTTCTCTACAGGGATGATCCTGTCGGGATTGGCCGTCCTCGGCATCACCCTCTATTACATCTATGGTACGCTGGCCGCCAGCGATCAGTTGTTCCGCGCCATCCTCCCGGGCGGGCAGCCGATGTCGGCCCAGGACTACCAGCGCAATCTTGCCAACATGGAGCTCCTGACCAAGGTGCTCCTCATCGCCGCCACGGTGCTGACGGTCTGCGTGGTCGGCCGCTTTTACGCCTACCCCGAGACCGGACTGGCGCTGATCGCCGTGGGCGGTCTCCTGTTCGTGGGGATGCCCTACCTCATCGACCATTACGGCGGCGCCGTGGTGAAGCTATCGCCAGCCGCCCTGGCCGGGTCGACTATTCTGGATCCCCGGGGCTTTCTGAAAGGGCGCTTCGGGTTGGTGGGGCTAGGGATGGGCGGCGCGGGCGGCCTGGTCTTGCTGATGCATGCAGCGGCGTTGATCGCCACGGCCCGGTCTCGCCGGCCGCAGGCGAACCCGGATGCCGCGAAGACCGCCAACCAGGTGCGCAAGCCCAACGATAGGTTCCTGGGTCCCTGCTGGAGCCTGCCGTTCTGCCGCGACACGGAGAAGAAGCTGTGCCCGATCCGGCAGACCAAGAAGCCGTGCTGGCGCAAAGGCCGCGGCTGTTACTGCGACCAGAACGTGATCCTCACGCTCAGCGGCGGTAACCAGTACGCCGCCAGTCGTGGCTCCACCGGCTACATGTCCGCGGCAGCGGCGGCCATGGCCAAGCCGAAGTCGCTCTCCGAAAAGCGCGCCCAGTGTTTGCAGTGCCCGGTGTACCTGCACCACCAGGGACAGAAGCACCGGTTGCTGGCGCCCGGCTCCCTCGTGGCCGTGGTGGCCGGAATGGCGATCTACTGGGGCTCGATCGTGACGGGCTATCCGGTCGCCATCCGCGCCCTGGGACGGGCCACCAGTACCCTCAGCTTCGGCGGCCAGGCTGGCACGGTCCCCGCCTGGGCCGCCGACCTCGCCACGAACGGCCAGTTGATGTGGATCCTGATCTTCGTGGTGGTGATGCTGGTGGTCTCCTACCTGATGCACTTCGTGGAATGGACACTTTATAAGCTCGGGATCTAAGGCGCTCTCCCGGTTGTGGGGGTTGAGTGCATGGCGGGCGAGATCGCACTGTGGCTCTGGGCGTTCAGGTGTTCGGTGTTCAGGTGTTGGGAAACAGGTGTAACCCCGGGGGCGGCTTTGCCTCTTCCCACACCTGAACACCTGAACACCTGAACACCTGAACACCTGAACACCTGAACACCTGAACACCTGAACACCTGAACACCTGAACACCTGAACACCTGAACA
>JAJFMS010000512.1 GCA_020696885.1 Armatimonadota bacterium
AAAGAACAGCACACCCGGCGCCGGGGCGGCGCTCGTTGTGAGCCCCCAGAGGGCCGGGCACCCCCTGGGTGGCGGCTCGACGGCGGTTGCTCCCACCCGTCCACCGCAGCACCGAACCAAACCGTACTCTCGGACGCGGGTACCGGCGCCTCGAGTTTCCACGCCAAGCCGCCCGTTAGTCCCGGCGTCTTTTGCCGGGACGTGAAAGGGCGAAGCGCAGGCCCCCCTCGTGGGAGGGTGGGAGCAACCGACTAGGGCCGGGGGGATCCCGGGGGAAAGTAGCCGTCAACGACGAGAAATACGCTTCCTCGGTCTGAGGCTGGTGCGCTAGGGCGGATCAACAACTCTCGCACTCCTACACGACCCCGGCTGATCATTTCGCGCCCATCACAGGCCGCCGGGGTCCGCCACCTTCCCACCCCTGGCGGGGAAGTTGCGCGCCCGGAGTGCCGACTTAGATGAGAGTAGCCGCGGAACTGATCCCGCCCCGCGATTTCCTGATGAAACGGCACTCTACCCCCCGTCTGAACCGAATCGGCACCGCGCTGGCGGTCTGCGCCGCCCTCTGCGGCGGAACGGTGCTGGGCGCACGCCCGGCGCACACCCAGCAGACCACCATCCAGGAAGCGGTGCTGGAAGACTTCAGCGACGTGGTCACCTCGCAGGACCTGCGCACCAACGACTTCGGCGGCGACCTGCGCCTGGATAACGCCGGGGGTGTGTTCGGGACGGCGGAGTACCTGGCCAAGGCCGGTGGTGCCGGCGCGCTCCGTCTCGATTGGGACTTCGGTGCGGCTCCCGCGGCGGACGCGCGAACCGGCCTCACCTTCGACCTGTTCGGTCCTTCGGAGCGCCGCGTCACCTTCAACGGCCAGGCCGAGCAGACGATGCGCTTCGACGAGCACGTCCTCAACCTCGGCCGGATCGACGGCGTGCTGCGCGCGTCCAGCCGCCGGTTCTCAGACGTGCGCGTGGCGGTGATCTACCGCGGCGTGGCGCCGCTCACCGTGCGGCTGGAGCTCCGGGACCCGCTCGGCGGCGGCCGCTCCACGCGCATCGAGGTGAACGGCCAGACCCAGCGGCAGGTGCTGGTGTGGGACTTCCGGAACGCCGGCCTCTCCACGCCGATCGACGGCCAGGACCTGGACGAGACGAGCGCCAAGACGTTCTCCGTGGTGCTGGAAGGCGCAACTCGCGGCGTCCCCAATCCCGCTTTGGGCTCCCTGGAGATCCAGCGGGTCTTCTTCACCGGCAGCGTGCCGGAAGCCGAGAAGCCGCTGGATGCGGACCTGCTGGACCTCTACGAGCTGCGCTCCTGGCAGTACTTCCTGGACTGGTCCAGCCGCAAAGGGCGCTCCTACGGCATTCCGCAGGCCTCCTCCACCACCCCGGACGAGCTGTCTCCGGCCGGTGCCGGTTTCGCCATCCCCGCCTGGATCATCGCCGCGCAGCGCGGCGAGACGGAAGCCGGCTGGGTGTCCCGCGCCACCGCGGCCGAGCGGGTGCGCCTGATCCTGGAGGCCCTCGCGGACCCCACCGTATTCGGACCGGAAGCCGCGGGAAAGGCTGGCTACCGGGGCTGGTTCTACCGCCGCCTGGGTGTGGACGGAAACCGTTTCCTGCGCGTGGATGACCCCTCCACCGGCCGCGACGAGCGCCTGGAGACGATGGAGCTGGCGCCTCGGGACACGGCGGTGGCGGTGCTGGGCGCGCTGGCGGCGCAGTCGTACTTCACCGGAAACACGGCGGCGGAAGTCGAGATCCGGCTGCTGGCCCAGCAGATCTACGACCGCGTGGACTGGAAGTTCATGCTGGAGCCCACTACCAACCGGTTCTACGCCGGCTGGAAGCCGCTGGAGACCCGCACCGGTGAGGCCTACGGCATCCCGGACGCGGGCGGTACGGGGCACTACTCCGGCACGCCCGGCGCGCCGGAAACGCTGGACGCGTACTCCGACACCACCTACCTGTTGGGCCTGCTGGCGGCCGGCTCGCTCACCTTCCCCCCGAGCTCGCCGAAAACGGTGCACTGCGCCTGGCAGCGGGTGAAGGGCCCCGGCAAGTTCGTCCAGTCCCGCTCCGGCTCGCTGGAAGACTACGAGCTGCTCACCGCCTTCCTGGACATGCGGAAGCTCAAGACGCGGAAGTGCCCCGGGGACCCCGCCACCTGGTACAAGAACTCGCACAGCGCAGTCGCAGCGGCCGTGGCCTATGCTAAGAAGAACACCGCGGCCTACGCCGGTTATAGCGACCTGGCCTACGGGCTCGCACCCGGCCCCGGGCCGGACGACCGGTGGAAGCCCTACGCACTCCCCGTGCTGTCGATGGGCGCTGTGGGCCATGAGGATGGCACCGTCCGCTACCCCACCACGCTCGCTGTGGCGGCCCTGGGCAAGGACCTGCGGCTCCGCTCCGCGGCAGCCCTCCGCGCCGCCTGGCGCCGGGGCCACTGGCACTACCGGTTCGGCCTGCCGGCCGCCTTCAACGCCAACGTCGCCCAGGCCGGGCTGGAAGTGGATCCGGACAGTGATCATCAGCTCCTGCGCGCCGAAGGCCCGTGGGTAGACCGCACGCTGGAGCCGATCGGCCAGGGACTGGTGATGCTGCACCTGGAGAACCAGCGCAGCGGGCTGATCTGGGGCCTGCTCAAGAAGAACCCCAACCTGGTACAGGCGCTGAAGCGGCTGAAGTAGCCGGGCCAACGACTGCGGAGTTCGTCCAGCACCGCCTGCAGGAGCACTGCCATTCGCTAGAACGTAGGGCGGGTGGTCCCTCTCCGCCCCGGCTGGGGCTCGTTCAGGTCTCGGCCAGGCACATCTTGGCCGAAGGTGCGAGCCGGCGCGAAGAACTGATGGATATCGAATAAACAACCGTACATGCCTGCTCGCCCCGTCGAAGGGGTCCCTCGTCCGGATGACGACTGGCCGGTAGGCCACCCAGCGAGAGATTTCAATCCCTCGCGGCCGGGCGGGCACCCATACGCGGTGAGTCCTCAAAACCCATCAATCCCTGGCGCCAAGCTCGCACACACCACTCGCCAGGCGCGTCCCCGCAGTCCCAGCGGGACGACCGAACCCTAGCCCAGCGTTTCAACGCTGGGACTCACCGTCCCCAACCCCCCGCAGTCCCGGAGGGACGACCGACCGCTAGCCCCGCGTTTCAACGTGGGGCGACTGCCCGCCCGATAGCCCTGCGTTCTCCACATCCTGATAAATCCCGTTATCCTACCTGCCCTCGGCTGCCTTTGCCGGGGTCAAAAACACTCCCTCTCCCCAGGCTGCATGCAAAACGGGGCGGCGTTCGCACTGAACGCCGCCCCGTTTTGCAATTACCTCGATCTCGATTACTTGATCGCGTCGATCCGGCCCGGCTTCAAGAACGGCAGCGCGTCCACCCCGGCCATACGGCGGAGGGCGGCCATGTCCTTGATGTCGATGCGTGCATACCGGAGGTCCAGGATGTCATCCTCGCGGAAGTCCTGGAGCACGGTGCTCAGCGTCTCGCGCCGGGCGCCGGCCAGCTCGGCCAGCTCTTCCTGCGTCAGACGCAGGCCCAGCTTGATGCCGCGCTTCTCATCCGGGATCCCGAAGATCGTCGCCAGGTTCACCAGCACCTGCGCCACGCGCTGCGGCAGGTTGTAGAACGCCAGCATGTGCACGGTCTGCATCAACTGCCACAGGCCCCAGCTCTGCTGGCGCATAATGCTCGCCCCAAACTCGGGGTGCGTCGCCGCCACGGCCAGCACGGCCGCCTGCGGGATCACACTCACTTCGGTCTGCTCCTGCGCTCGCAGCTCATAGAGGCTCTGGTCCCACGGATGGAACAGCGGTGCGCACACCGTGTCCTTCGGGCCGAAGAGCGCCACCGTCAGGCGGCGGTCCTCGGTGTGGACGGCAAGCTTCAGGAGACCGTCCTCAATCCTGACCAGAGCGTTCTGGAATTCCGGCACCTCGTCGCCTTCTTCAAGCACGTAGGTGGTGCCGGCGTCCCGCAGCGATTGCAGGGTGGCTGCATCCAGGCTCGCGAATACGTCTTCGAGCCACGCCGCCTGCTCCTGGGGGAATTGCCTTCGCATTAGTCTCACCCTTTCCTGCCGGGCAGCGCCTGCACGCCCGGGAACTTATTGACCGGCAGCCCAGTGTGACCGCTAGTCGGACACTTACATAATACACATTTTAGATGTAAAAGACAACGGTGCCCCGGGTGAGCTCGTCTGTAACGAGGGAAAACCGGCCGCCGAGATCGTTCTGCGCCAGGGAGCTCACGATCTGCAGGCCCAGGCTGCTGGATTGGGA
>JAJFMS010000513.1 GCA_020696885.1 Armatimonadota bacterium
CCCGAAGAGCAGGCGGAAGTCCGAATTCGAGAGATAGCTGCCGCCGCTGCGCACTTCCCGGACCTGCTTCCCGGCCGGAGTCTCCAGAGTCACCCGCGCCCCGATGCCGCGCGCGTTGCCGCCGGCGCCCCGCAGCTCCACGCCCAGCCAATGGTTCGCGTTGGCGGGCTGACTCATCAGCAGCCGGACCGGACGGCCCAGGTTGTTCGTCAGGATGTCGGGCGCGCCGTCGTTGTCCACGTCACCGACGGCGACGCCGCGCGTCACCGAAGCCGAGGCCGGGAAGGCCGCTCCGGCCGGCACCTCCTGGAAGCGGCCGTCCACGTTCCGGAATACCTGGTCCAACTGCTCGAAGGTGGCGCCCTTTTCGAACTCCGCCACGTTGTCCAGCACGTGTCCGCTGCCGCAGTAGAGGTCTTGCCGACCGTCTCGATCCAGATCCACGAAGGCAACGCCGAACTTCAGGCGCGGCATCGAGAGGGGGCCGAGGCCGGTGGTCTGGCTTTCGTCCGTAAAATGCATCCCGCCTTCGTTCCGGTAGAGGGAGTTCGGTTCGTACTGATAGTTCGTGATGATGAAGTCCAGGCGGCCGTCGCCATCATAGTCGGCCGCGTCCACGCCCATGCCCGCCAGCATCCTTCCGGACGCGGCAAAGGCGACCCCCGCGGCGTCCGCCACATCCTTAAAAGTCCCGCCGCGGTTGTGCAGCAGGGAGTTGGGCGTGCCGTCGTTGGCCACGAAGATGTCGGTGCGCCCGTCGTCGTCGAAATCGCTGGTGAGCACGCCCAGGCCGGCCCCGGTGGCGTCCTCGACGCCCAGCGCCTTCGCCTTCTCCGCAAACCGCCCGGAGCCAAGGTTCAGGTAGAGCTGGTTGGGTTGGGTGCGGTACTGGTTAGGGCTGCAGCCGCTCATGACGTTACCGGACTTGCAGTAGGGGATTTTCGGATCGTAGCGGACGTAGCTCGCCACATAGAGGTCCAGCCGGCCATCCTTGTTTACGTCCGCAAAGGCGCAGCCGGTGCCCCAGAACCCCGGCGGGGTGACGATGCCGGCGGCTGCCGTGACGTCCGCGAACTTACCTCCGCCGAGGTTCCGGTACAGGCGGCAGCCCCCAAAGCCGGTGACGAAGAGGTCATCCCGGCCGTCCCCATCGTAGTCGCCGACGCAGCACCCCATCCCGTAGCGGTCGAAGGTGATGCCGGAGCCCGGCGTGGCGTCCACGAACCGGCCGCCGCCCTGGTTGCGGAAGAGCGCGGAGCCCGGTTTCTGGCGCGGGAGATTGAAGTCCTGACCGGCGTTCACCAGGAAGAGGTCGAGGTTGCCGTCATCGTCGAAGTCCAGGAACGCACAGCCGCTGCCCATGCCTTCCACGATCGTAAGCGGCGACTTCGAGCCCTGTTCGTGCTTGAAGCGGACCCCCCGCGCCTCCGCCTCCTCCACCAGTCGAAATGGCGCCTCGGCGGAAGAGACCGCCTTCGCGGGCGCGGCCGGGAGGCGCGCCGTGCTTCCCGCCCCACCGCAGCCGGCGGCGAGGAGCAGCGGAGCGCCGATCAGGAGCTTCGCGAGCGGGGAGGGCACCCAGCGCTTCACGGGCGTGGTCCGGGCGCGCCGGCCGGCGGGGCAGAGGGGTTGGCGGGAGTAGAGGGAGCGCCGCGCACGCGCTGCAGCAGGACTCGCTTCAGCCGTTCCAGTTGCGGGTGCGTGGGGGCGCCGGTCTGCATCTCGCGCAGGATGATGTTCGCCAGGCTCAAGCGACCCTGCTCGATGTACAGCTCCGCCAGGCGAGCCCGATCGTCCCACGACGACTTGTCGCGGCCTACCCGCTCCTCCAGCCGCCGCACTTCCCGCGCGCGAAAGGAGGTCTCGCGGAGCTTCTTCGCCCACCGCTCCGCTTCCGCGTCCTTGCCCTGCAGGCGCAGCAGCCGCTGGAGCTGGGTCATTGCGCCGGTGTGCTCCGGCGATAGGCTCAGCGCTTTCGAAAGCGAGCTCCCCGCCGCGTCCAGATCACGAGCCGCCAGGGCCACGCGACCGAGGTCGTAGTGCACCTCGGGATCGGACGGGGCCTTCTCCACTGCCCGCTGCAGGAGCGTCCGGGCCTCCTCCCGGGCGGTGCCGCGCTCCACCAGCAGGTGCCCGAGCGCGGCCGCGGCCACCGGGTTCTCCGGCTCCCGCTTCACGGCGTCGCGAAGCACGCGCTCCGCCTCATCCGGCCGACCCAGCTCCGAGTACACCTGGCCGAGCCCCACGCGCGCCTGCTGCAGCCGCTCGTTCGCTTTCAACGCCTCGATGTAAGCGCGCTCCGCGTCCCCAAACTGCTGGATCTCCTGGTAGGCCTGCCCCAGATCCGCCCACGCCGCAGCGTCCTTGGCGTCCCACTCTACGGCCGTCTCCAGGTCTTTGACAGCGGTGTACGGCATCCGCGTGGCCATACGCAGGCGCCCCATGTTCGCCTTCGCGCGGCCGTAGCGTGGGCGCGCCTCGATGGCGGCGTCCAGCGCCATCCGCGATTCGTGGTAGCGCTCCTGGAGCATGTACGAGACGCCGAGATCGTTGAGCACTTCGGCGCGCCCCGGATCGTTCTGGATCACCACCAGGAACTCTCGCGTCGCGTCGAGCTGGCGGTCCTGCTGCACATAGGCCAGGCCAAGCCGGTAATGGGCAGCGGTGTCTTCCGGATGCTGCTGGACTTGCGCCTGGAGCTGCTCCAGGGTCATGCCGCGGAGCGCTCGCTCGTGCTGCCAGGCCACCACGTCCGGTGCGAAGTACAGCACCACGAGGAGAATCCCGATCACGCCCACCCACGGCAACCACTTTCGGACGATCGGCGGCATATTGATCCGTGCGGGAACCGCTGCTGACGGGAGAGGCTCCCGTCCCAGCTACTTGGCGGAGATCTTGCCGCCGCCTAACTCCGTCACGATCCAGCCGCTGCTGCGGCGCTCCAGCCGGTAGCTCGCCTCTCGACCATCCGCGGCCGGCATCTTGACGACGGCCGCGCCTTCCCCCATGGTGACGAACTCAACCGGCGGCTGGGCCGGGAACTCCTTCGGGACGATCTCGGAGTTGCGGTAGTTCGCGAAGCCGGTGATGGGCAGCGGCTGGCGGTATCCGACCCACTTTCCGTTCTTGGTGAGCGGCTGCAGCGCCTTGGTATCCAGGAACCGGTCCGCAGCCGCTTTGTCGCCCTTCTTGGCGGCTTCGAGGTAACCTCGAACGGACCGGGCCGGGGCGCCCTTATCCCACATCTGGAGCTTGAGCGCCATCGAAAGCGACTCGCTAAACCAGGCCACGCCCGCAATGATCGCCGCAGCCAGAACCGCGACGATGACCACCGCCGCCCGCCCGCGGCGATGCCGCAGCGTTCCAACACCGGAAATCATCAGCAAACTCTCCTTGAGACTTGGGAAAGGCGCCGGGAAGGCACCAGGCGTTAGTGGTAGGTTCACTGCCGCGCGCCGGGAGCCCTGCCTTCGGGGGGGGAGTGTTGGAGTAGTGGGGACCGCGGCCTTAAGGCCGCACCGCTACCCATTACTCCAACACTCCATTACTCCACTCCGAGATCCTACATCCCGCCCTTGAGCAAGTCGGCCCAGAGCTCGCCCTTCTTCTCGTCGGCGTCCTTGCGCGTCACCAGGTGGTGGCGGATCGCCACGTAGGTCTGGTCCGGGCTCCCGCCGTCCAGCACCTTCTTCACCTGCTTCACCGTCTCGCGGCCCATCTCGATCGGCTCCTGGGAGACGGTGGCCTCGATCTCGCCTTTGCGGATCACCTCGATCACCGGGCGGTTGCCGTCCATCGTCACGATGAGAATACGCTTCGGATCATCCGCCGCCTCGCGGCCCTTCTTTACGTCTTTGATAGCGTTCAGGGCGCCGATCGCGTTGTCGTCGTTGTGGCAGAAGACGAGCTGCACGTCCGGGTTGGCGATGAGGATCGGGCCAACGATCTCCTGGCTGGTCTTCGCGTTGAAGTTGCCGACGCCCTTGAGGATCGTCACGCCGGGCGTGGCATCCTTATTGAAGACCTTCTCGAACCCCCTCGCGCGGTCCTGGGCGGAGCTGGCCGCTTCCATCCCCCACAGGTGGACCACCTTCACCTTCAGCTTCTTCACGTCGTCCGGCTTCGCCGCGTCCAGGCCCTGGCGCTTGCATAGCAGCTCCAGCGCGTGCCGGGCGGCCATCTCCCCCATTGCGGCGTTGTCCGTCTCCACGGTGCTCGTCACGGTGGCGCCGTCCGCGGTGACGCGCCGGTCGATGCAGAAGATCGGCACCTTCCGCTCGTTTGCGGAG
>JAJFMS010000514.1 GCA_020696885.1 Armatimonadota bacterium
CGGTGGGAGTGGAGCACCCCCGAGTAGAGAGCGCCATCGATCTCGTGGCTGAACACGAGGATGCTGCCGGTCACTCCGGTGAGGGAGAGGAGCAGACCGGCGAGCAGCCCCGAGTACAGGTGGACGTGGAAAAGCAGCCGGCGTAACTTCACCGCAGACTCCCAGACTACGAGCCGGCGAGGGGCCCGGCTCTCGGAGGCTTAACGCGCGTCGGCTTCCGCCTGCTGGATGATGTACTGGCCGTTGGTGCCGAGCGGCGCATTGTCCCGGTACCACCGGTTAACCGGCTGGGCAGTCTGTGCGGGCCGGAGCGCCTTCACGTGGCCGTCGGCGAAGAGGTAGTTGCTCGTTCCGTTGTGGCCCGTGAAGAGGGACTGCTCGTAGTACGGCTGCGGCACCAGGGAGTCGGTGGTCCCCCGGATGTCGATCATGAAGCTGACGTAGGGCACGCGGTAGATCTCGACCACCGCGATCAGGTCGGCGGGAGCCTGAACGCTGGCCATCGCGACTCCGGACGAGAGGGAGTTGCCGAAGAGGCCGTTACCCAGCACCGAGAAGACGCCCGGAGACGGGGGAGGGGAGTTCAAGCCGCCGTAGTTGAAGTTCGCGGCGTAGCTGATCTTGTAGACCGGATCGGTGCTGGTGGTCTGGTTGCTGGGGTTCGAAGGACAGGTGAACAGCTGGTTGTTCTTGATGTACGGCTGGAGCACCGTGCGCCAACTGTAGACGTCGTCGCCGTTCGGCCGCGCAGCCGTGCCGAACCGCCGGTTCGGATACGTCTCGTCGTAGTCCTGGGTGTACATCAGCAGCGCCGTGCCCATCTGGCGCAGGTTGCTGCTACAGGAAGTCTTGCGGGCCGCCTCGCGGGCCTTGGCGAAAACGGGGAAGAGGATCGCGGCCAGGATGGCGATGATCGCGATCACGACGAGCAACTCGATCAGGGTAAAGCCCCGGGGACGGGCACGGTACATGGTTCATTCCTATCTGGCACGTTCCAACTGCGCCAGAGAAGCATACCATGTGCGAAACGTGCTTTCGAGGATTCGGATATTCAGTTTTAGTGGAGACTAAAATGGAAATCCCTAGCTCGATCGTCCGAACTGCTGGCAGCTTCGGCGATTGGCTGATCCGGGATCCTCGGGATAGCCACGGGGCAAAAAGCGCCCCTCGGTATGACCGTTCTTTCTTTGAGCTACCGCGAGGCACTTTCCCCATTCACACTTCGCACTTGTCCTTCGCACTTCGAGATGGCCTAGCCGATCAGCTTCGCTCCCGCCGCTTCTACCTCGTCCGGGCTGAAGAGGTCCGCTTCGTCCAGGATCTCGTAGCGGTAGCCCTGCTCCGTGAGGAAGAGCTGCCGGTGCACGCCGAAGTCCTGGTCCACGGTGTCGCGGGTCACGATGGAGTAGAAGTGCGCGGGAACGCCCTCGCCCTTGGGCCGCAGCACGCGGCCCAGGCGCTGGGCCTCTTCCTGGCGGCTGCCGAAGGTACCGGAGACCTGGATCGCCACGTTGGCGTCCGGCAGGTCGATCGCGAAGTTGGCGACCTTGCTGACGACCAGCAGCTTCTCCTCCCCACGCCGGAACGCGGCGTAGAGCTGTTCCCGCTCCCGGTTCGGGGTCTTGCCGGTGATCATCGGCGCATTGTAGCGCTTGGAGATCTGCTCCAACTGGTCTAGATACTGCCCGATGATCAGCACGTTATCGTTCTCGTGCCGGCGCAGAAGGCGGTCGACCGTGTACAGCTTCACCGCGTTGGTGCTGGCGATGCGGTATTTCTCTCGCCGCTCGGAGACGGCGTAGTCCATCCGCTTCTCTTCGTCCATCGGCACGCGGATCTCGGTGCAGATCGCTTCCGCAATCCAGCCCTGCTTCTCCAGCACGCGCCACGGCACGTCGTACTTCTTCGGACCGATCAGGGAGAAGACGTCGTCCTCGCGGCCGTCCTCGCGGACCAGCGTTGCGGTGAGCCCCAGGCGCCGCTTGGCCTGGATCTCGGCGGTCATCCGGAACACCGGCGCGGGCAGCAGGTGGACCTCGTCGTAGATGATGAGGCCCCAGTTCTGCGCGCTGAACAGGGCGAGGTGGGGAAAGTTGGCGAGGTCTTCCTCGTCCTCCTTCTTCTCCTTTTTGCCACCCTTCCGGTAGGTCATCACCTGGTACGTGGCGATGGTGACCGGAGCCAGGCTCTTGTCTTCACCGGAATACTCGGCGATCATCTCCGGGGTGAGGTCCGTCTTGTCCAGGATCTCGTCGCGCCACTGCCGCGCGGCGGTGATGCCGGTGGCCAGGATCAGCGTCTGCATCTGCGCCTTCGCCATCGCGGCAATGCCGATAACGGTCTTCCCGGCGCCGCAGGGGAGTACCAGTACCCCGCTGCCGCCGCGCTCGGTGCCGCCGACCCAGAAGTTCTCCACCGCTTCCACCTGGTACTCGCGCAGGCCGAATGGCTTGCCGCGCAGCGTCTGGTCGCGAAGGGCGATTTCCATCGCCTGCCCGACGGTGTAGCCGGCCAGGTCCTCTACGGGCCAGCCCAGCTTGAGCAGCGCCTGCTTCACGCGGCCGCGGTTCAGCAGCGGCAGCTCCAGCGCCAGCGGGCTGAGCTGCTCCCGGAACAACGCGCGGGCCCGGCGCTGCGCCCAGATCTCCGCGATCAGGTGCCGGTCGTCGCTCTTCAGGATCAGCCGCTCCCCCTCGCGCACCAGGGCCAGCCGGCCGTAGCGGGAGACGAGGTCGCGGATGTCCGCCAGCAGGCTCTGCGGCACCTCGAACTTGCTGAACTTGCTCAGCGCGGCCTGCATCTCCGCGAATTCCATCCCGGTGGCGCGGGCGTTCCAGAGCGAGAGCGGCGTGATCCGGTAGGTGTGGATGTGCTCCGGGCTCTTTTCCAGCTCCGCGAAGGTGGCCACCGCCTCGCGGCATGCCTCGTAGAGCGGGCTCTCCACCTCGAGCAGGAGGGTGCGGTCCGATTGAACGATCAGGGGGTTCTGCGGGTTATACGTGCTCATCCGAATAAGACTCACCGGTCAGCCGGGCGGAAACGATCCGGGAAAGGCTGAACTTCCGCTCATCTTTGTGCACGGCGGAGAGTGCGTAAACATCGGAAGCTCCGATCAGGAGCGGCCAGATGCGCCAGGGCTGCGAGGCGGGGTCGCCCGGCCCATGATACTCGATTTCCACCTCGTGGCTGGCTTCTTCAGCACCAACCAGCAGCACGCGGATCGCTTCGGCCTCGTGCACCGGCTCGCTGGCCACCGGGGGAACGTCCACGGCGTCGGGATCGCCCCAATCGCCGTCGACCATCAGGAGGCGATTCCCCGCGGGTGCGATGCTCAGCGGTGGAGGCGGTGCGTCCGGGTCGTCCGGCAGCGCGGGGATCTCACCCACCTCGGCCTCGTTGAGCGGCGCATAGCCCCGCTGGCGCAGTTGGCGCAGCAGGGAGGCGACCGATTCGGTCTCCACCGCCGCCACGCGCTCCGTGATACCGGCGCCGAGCAGCGGCTCCACCGTCTTGAGGCGGCGCAGCTCTTCCAACAAGGACGGGTCGTCCGTGACGAGCACGTAGCCCGTAGGGACGAGCCGGATGCGGCCGTGCTGGCGGCCGGCGGTCTCGACCAGCGCGCGGACGTTTCCGGAGAGCCCGGTGCGGGAGAACCGCTCCAGGAAGCGGATGAGCTCCGGCACCGTGACGCCGCTGTCCATCGCGCGCCGCAGCGAGTCCTGGGTGAGCGGATAGACCCCCAGCGGGCCGCCCTTCTTCTCGCCGGTCACCCGGCGCAGGTGGAACAGCGTGCGCGGCGCCAGGTTCGGCGGCGCGAACGCCTCCGCATTCGGCTGCAGGAAGAAGCACGGCTCTTCCGGCACGAGGGTGGGGCTGCCGGCGAGATCAGGGCGCAGCGCGCGGAGGCCCAGCGGGCTGAGCCGGAAGTGCTGCGGGCGCTCCGGGTGATCCACCGCCAGGATGCCCAGCCAGTAGAGGCTTCGGACCATTCGCCCGGCCACCAGCAGCGGGTCTCGCGTGGCGTCCCACTGCTGGAACGAGGCCGGCGCGCTCCAGAGCAGCCGCTCGTGCAGGGAGGACACCGCATAGACGGCGTTCGGCGCCAGCTCCGCCAGTACCTGGAGGATCCGCTGGCGCTGCAGCGGCAGCATCACCGGCAGGTAATCCGCCTCCGCCGGGTCCCCCGTGGCGCTCTCCGCGTAGCCGCGCATCTGTGTCCAGGCGGAGAGGGCGGTGGTGGTGCGGACCTCTTCCGATTGACCCAGCCAGGCGTCCGCCTCGT
>JAJFMS010000515.1 GCA_020696885.1 Armatimonadota bacterium
TAGCAGAACCCGTTACGTAGCCCTATCCTCCCCGCGTTGCCACCGCCAAGCGGTCCTATTGAGGCCGCTCCCTGGTACCGGCTCAGCGCCCAATAGGTCGGACCAGTTGCGCCGCTTCGTCCAGCCGACCGCCGCAGGTGGAGGCGCCGATGAACTCGGCGAGGGTCCGGATGGCCGCGGCCGGATCGGCCAGCACGTCTTCATACCAGACGGAGAGGTAGGGGTTCGCGCCTTCGGCGTTGCGGCGGCATTCGTCCACGTAAGTCCGGCACAGGCGGCGGCAGTAGTTCCGGTCCAGGCACGGGTCGGCCGCGAGCGGCGCCAGCAAGCCGGTCCGCCGCAGTGCAGTCCGTATCAGTCCGCCCCCGGTGGCATCCTGGGCGTCCGCGCGCCAACCGTGGGCGCGGCGGTGCAGGCTGTCGACCACCGCTTCCTGCCCGCGGCGCACGTCGATGATGCGAGCCTCGGGAAAGAGGCGCAGCCAGAGCGGCAGGGTGAGGCTATTGCGCGGGTCTTTCCAGCCCCAGGGGCCGGTGTAGGTATCCGGAAGCGGGTCCAGGTAGTCGTGGACGAGCGACCGGTGGGTCGCCATCCTCAGCCCTGCCGTGGCCCATCCCGCCCACCGCGCATCGTCCCGCAGCTCCAGGAACGGCTCCACACGGTTCCAGCCGGACTTCGAGGTCCGCAGCAGGAGCTCGTTCAGCCGGAAGAACGCGGCGGACTCCGCGTAACCACTCACCCGCTCGGCATCGGTGGCCTGGGTGTGAAGCGTGCTCCGCCGGCCATGGAACTCCGGTCCGATGTACACCCCGAGCATGCCCAGGATCCCGGAGATCAGGCTGGTACCCGAGCGGTGCATGCCGATCACGATCACCGGCGGCGGCAGCCGCTGGAAACGAGGGTGGACGAACGGCGCTGGGGCCGTGGGGTGGGTGGTTCCCCGGAAGTGATCGGGTCTGGTGCGGCGCGCCGACGCCACCGGAGAAGTCCTCTGCATGGTCTCGCATCTCCCGCAAGACCGGCGGATCACCGCCAGCCTTACCGGTTGCTTGCAGAGGACGAGCAGCGTCCTGGAAACAGCCGCAGCCGCTTCCCGGCAGAGGTGCGCAAACCCGCTGCTCACGTGGCCGCCCCTTCAGGGCCGCACGCAGGCGCGGTCTGACGCGCCAGCGCCGGAAAGCGACTCGCGCAGAGGAAGTCGTGTATTCGTGACGAATACTTGAGGTGAGACGCGATGCCCTCGTAGTCTCCCCGGTCACAGGTCCGCCACGACCTGTGACCGGTCCCACCTCGTTACCGATCCCGCTATTTGTTCTGTCTTCCTAAGGAACGCCTTAGTCCTGACGGCCGGCCCTGCGGCGGGTCGGGACGTTCTCGTCCTCGCAAATCTTCGGGGTCTCTGCTTCCGTGCTCCCTGGATCGGCCGCAATAGCCGCGGAATCGGATGCTTGCAACCCTAGACGCCGGTTGTAACGGTACGTTCGCGAGAGATAGGGAAATTCTAAAGAAGCGGCTCCTCGTCTCCCTCCCAACCATGCTCTTGGAGCGAGAGCCGGTAGTCTTCGTGGATCGGGATGCCTTCCGCGCGCAGCCGGCGGACCTGTTCTGCGGCCCCGCACGGCCGTGGGGTGACGGTTCCCGCGGCGTTGACCACGCGCCACCACGGTACGTCGTGCCCCTCGGGAAGCGCGCGGAGCGCCCAGCCGACCTCGCGGGCCGCCCGCGGGAAGCCCGCCAGCCGCGCTACTTCGCCATAGGTAGTCACGCGCCCGGCGGGGATCTGCCGGATCACGGCGTAGAACCGTTCCCAACGAGGTGCCATAGGCAGATTTTTCACCACAAAGACACGAAGGCACAAAGGGGAGACAGGGGCACTGGAGTGATGGAGTAGTGGCGAACGGGAGTATTGCTGCCGGCTATTCCATTTGCGCTGTGGGTGGCACACAAGCAAGCGCAATTCGCCTGCAACATTACGACTCCTTAGTGCCTTTGTGTCTTTGTGGTTAATCCCGCCGGAATCGGCTCTCAGGTGGACTCGCGGGGGTCGAAGAGGCGACGGTGCTCCTCGAGCGCCTCTCGATCGGTCATGCCGGCCAGGTAGTTGCACACGGAGCGATGTGGTCCCAGGTCTGCCTTCAGGACGCCGGGCGGGAGCTGCTGGGGGAACTCCACGTACGAGGTAAACAGGTCGGTCACGATCCGGCGGGCTTTCACGGACATCCGGAACACCCGGTAGTTCCGGTAGACGCGGTCCACCAGCAGGGTGCGCAGCTCCTGGTTGAGCGGCGCCATCGCCTCGCTGAGCGAGGCGGTGCGCCCGGGCGCGCTCCGGACCGCCGCGGGGGAGTCGAGGCCCCACTCGTGGATCCGGGCTTCCACCGTGTGGGCCACGTCCTGGACCTGCGCGTTGATGAGTGCCCGCACGCCCAGGTACTTGACCTGTTTGGGGGTCAACGCCTCGCGGGTCTGCTCCGCGCAGAGCTCCTTCCAGAGCGGGATGGCGTCCAGGTCCGCCGGCGTCAGCAGCCCGGCGGTGAGCCCATCGTCCAGGTCGTGCGCGTTGTACGCGATCTCGTCGCACACGTCCGCCAGTTGCGCCTCCAACGAAGGCCACGGCGCATCCGCGAACTCGGCGAACGCGGGGCTGGGCGCGGCCGGGTCGAACCGTTTGCTGTGCTTGGCGATCCCCTCGCGCACGTCCCAGGTGAGGTTGAGGCCCGGGAAGTCCGGATACGGCGACTCCAGCGCATCCACCACCAGCAGTCCCTGGAGGTTGTGCTCGAACCCCCCCGGGTCACTCATGAGCTGCTGGAGCGCCTCGTCCCCCGCATGCCCGAACGGCGGATGGCCCACGTCATGTACCAGCGCGATCGCTTCCGCCAGGTCCTCGTTCAGCCGCAGGAACCGCGCCAGCGTGCGGGTGATCTGCGTGGCCTCCAGGGTGTGCGTGAGCCGGGTGCGGTAGTAGTCGCCCTCGTGGTTCACGAAGACCTGGGTCTTGTACTCCAGCTTCCGGAAGGCGCTGCAGTGGATCACCCGGTCCCGGTCTCGCTCGAAGGCGGAGCGGAGCGGATGCTCCGCTTCCGGGTAGCGCCGGCCCCGGGTGTGCGCCGCCTGCACGGCGTAGGGCGCCAGCTCGCGGCGCTCTCGTTCCAGGTAATCCGCTAGCGTGCGCATCAGCTAAGCGCGCTGTCGATCTCCGCACCGATCGCCGCGGCGGCGGCAGCGGGGTCCGGCGCTCCGGTGATCGCGCGGCCGATGACCAGGTAGTCGGCACCGGCGCGGACCGCGGCTGCGGGAGTGGCCACGCGGGATTGGTCGTGCACCGCGCCGCCGGCGGGGCGCACCCCGGGCGTTACGATGAGGAAGCCCGGCCCGCACGCGGCCCGGATGGCGCCGATCTCCAGCGGGGAGGCCACCACGCCGTCCATCCCGCTCTCCTGCGCCAGCAGCGCCAGCCGTACCACCTGCTCCTCCACGGCCACGCCCACGCCGATAGCCGCGAGGGCTTCCTGATCCAGGCTGGTCAGCACGGTAATGGCCAGCAGCAGCGGCCGCTCCGCGCCGGCGGCGGACTCGGCGGCGTCCCGGGCGGCGCGCATCGCGGCGGCGCCTGCGGTGGCGTGCACGTCCAGCAGCCAGGGGCGAAGGGGGCAGGTGGAACGCACCGCGCCCGCCACGGTATTGGGGATATCCGAAAACTTCCCGTCGAAGAAGATGCGGCCGGCGCCCGCCGCCTGGACCTCGCGCACGCCTTGCGGGCCCTCTGCATGCAGGAACTCGAGGCCGAGCTTGAACGCCCCCACCGCTCCCGATAGTTGCTGCACCCAGCGCACGGCCTGGCTCACTTCCGGGGTGTCCAGGGCGACGATGATCCGATCTTTTCCGCTGCTCAAGAAGAACCTCACTCCATTCGAACGGCTCGCCGGGCGCCCCGCTGCTCCGGACGGAACCCGTCCGGCCAGCGGGTGGCGCTGTCGTAGACCGCTCCGGCGACGCTGGCTTCTTGAAGTATATATGCCTGGGACAGGTCCGCACCGCAGAGGTTGGTGAGCCGCAGGTCCGCGCGCTGGAGGGTAACGCCGGAGAGGTTGGCGCCGGCAAGGCTCGCGCTCACCATCGACACCCCGGCCAGATTCGCGTCGGTTAAGTCGGCGCCGGCGAAATCGGCGCCGCGGCACTGCGCGTGGGTGAAGTTCGCTTCCAGCAACACGGAGCCCCGGAAGTTGGCCTCGGACGCTTCGCTGTTCTTGAGGTTCGCGGCTACCAGCCGGGTCTCGCGCCGCTCAGGTTAGCGTCTACCAGCGAGGAGAACGAAAGGCGCGCGCCGGTGAGGATCGCCCCCTGGAGATCGGATTGCTCGAAGTAGGCGCGGAACAGGTTGGCGTCTCGGAAGCTGCTGCCGGTCCCCCGGACCGCTAGCGCGTGAACGTTGGTGAGGTCCGCCCCATCCAGGTTGGCCCGCGCCAGGTTCGCGTCGATCAGGCTGGCGCGGCAGAGCAGGGCGCCGCGGAGGTCCGCCCCCACCAGCAGCGCCCCTTCCAGGTTTGCGTTGGACATCTCCGCCTCCCGCAGCACCGCCCGGGAGAGGTCGGCGGTGAGCAGGTTGGCGTGGGAGAGTCGGGCGCCCGCCAGATCGCAGCCCGCGAGGTTGGCGCCGCTCAGGAGGGCGGAAGTCAGATCCGCGGCCTGTAGAGTCGCCCCTTCGACCTCGTGGAGCACGAGATTCCGGGATCGATGCCGGATCTGGACCATGGGGCACCTCGAGAGGTAAACAGCCGCCGAGAGAGACAACAACCGCCGGGTACTACGACGATGAGCCGAAAGCACCGGTTCGGCCCGGCTCGCTCGAGCGTGGTGATAGCGGCTCTTGGGAGAGGCACAGTTCTTCCGCACCGGCAGCTTGCAGAAGTCCGGAAGCCACGCACGTCGCCCATGGCCCGCGCGGCGCTAAACCGCCCCGCTACACATGGGAACCCCCGTAAACGGGGCTGCAGCCCGTACGGGGCTCCTTCTATCACCCCGTGCCCGCCACACCGCCGCTACTACGCACTCTGCACGCCCTCTCGCTGTGTTAGCAGGTTCGGCACGTAGACCGTTACCTCGTTCTCTGCGGTGAAGCGATACCCTGCGACATGTTTCCACAGCTCGAAGTAGGCCCGGAACGGCTCCGTGATCTCGGTCAGGTGGCGGTAGAGCGGCCAGAGGATGTGGTGCGCCAGGTCGTAATCGCAGGC
>JAJFMS010000516.1 GCA_020696885.1 Armatimonadota bacterium
GTAGATGCCCAGGGACGCAAGATCACCACGGCCGAGGGCCTGGTGAAAGATGGCAAGCTCAGCGCCGTGCAGGAGGCGATGGTGGCCGCGGACGGCTACCAGTGCGGTTACTGCACCCCCGGCTTCGTGATGTCGCTCACCGGGCTGCTGAACGAGAAGCCGAATCCCACCCTGGACGACGTCAAGATGGCGGTGTCCGGCAACACCTGTCGCTGCGGAACCTACCCGCGCATCTTTGAGGCCGCCCTCGCGGCCGCGAAGAAGAAAGGGGCATAGCGGTGGCCCGAAAGATCAAGACCGTAATCGTTGAGAACGGCTTCGAGAAGGAAGTCGAGATCGAGGTCCCGGACGGTCCCCCCGCGGCGTGGGGAGACCTGAACAAGCTGCGGATCCTCGGCAAGCGCAATCCGCGGCCGGATGGCCCGGACAAGGTCTCCGGACGCGCCAAGTACGCCTCGGACATCGTGCTGCCGGGGATGTGCTACGCGCGGTACGTGATGAGCACGTACGCCGCCGGCAAGCTGAACGCGCTCGATACCTCCGCCGCGGAGAAGATCCCCGGCGTGAAGGGCGTGATGAAGCTGATGGAGCCCGGCGCGCAGGTGATGTTCGCCGGGCAGCCGCTGGCGGTGGTGGCGGCGATCACGCCGGAGCTGGCCGAGGACGCCGTGCGGGCGGTGCGCGTGGACATCTCCGCGCAGCCGTTCGTGGTGGACATGGTCAAGGCGATGGATCCGCGCTCCCCGAAGGTGCGCGCAGATACCCCTAGCAATGTCCAGTTCCCCGGCAAGACCGAGGAAGGGGACGTAGACGGCATCTTCGCCAGGTGCGCCGTGGTGCACGAGGCCACCTACGAGGCCCAGACCCGCCTCCATTGCTGCCTGGAAACCCACGGCAACACGGTGAAGTGGGACGGCCCGAAGCTGACGGCCTGGTCTTCCACGCAGCACATCGAGGGCTGCAAAGGAGACTTCGCCCGGGAAGCCGGCGGTCCGCAGAACGTCACCGTCATCTGTGAGCACATGGGCGGCGGCTTCGGCAGCAAGTTCGGCGCGGGCCCGGAAGGCATCGCGGCGGCGCGGCTGGCGAAGCAGATCAACGCCCCGGTGAAGTTCATGCTCTCCCGCGCGGAAGAGCAGTACGCCAACTTCCGCGGCCCCGGCGCGCGGGCCGAGGTGAAGCTGGGCGCCGCGGCGGACGGCACGCTGCTCGTCACGCAGGTGAAAGCCTACAACAACGGCGGGGTGGCCAATGCCAACACGCCGCTGGACAGCGGCTTCTACATCATCGGCCCCAAGCCGGTCACTGTTAAGGACGCCACCGGTAAGGACAAGTCGGTCCAGCCGCGGCGGGTGGAGCGCACCGGCGTGCTCACCAACACCGGCGGCACGGCAGCGCTCCGGGCTCCCGGCCATCCCCAGGCCGCCGTGGTCTGGGACATGGCGATGGACGAGCTGGCCGCGAAGCTGAACATGGACCCGCTGGACTTCCGCCGGAAGAACCACAGCGATCCGGTGCGGGTGAAGGAGTGGGAGATCGGCGCCCAGGTGATCGGCTGGGACCGGCGCCAGAAGACGCCGGGCTCCGCGCCGGGCGTCAAGAAGCGCGGCATCGGCATGGGCAGCGCCTCCTGGTTCGGCGGCGGGCGCCAGAGCGCGGACTGTACCATCGTGGTGGCCAAGGACGGCTCGATCAAGTCCATGTGCGGGGTCCAGGACCTGGGCACCGGGCTGCGAACCTACGTGGCCTCCATCGTGGCCGAAGAGCTGGGCCTGGAAGTGAAGGACGTGACGCCGCTCATCGGCGACACGAACTACGGGAAGGGTCACGGCTCCGGCGGCTCCACCACCACTCCCTCGGTGGCGCCGGCGGTGAAGATGGCGGCGATGGACGCGAAGGAGAAGCTCGCGCTGGTGGCGGCGAAGGAGCTGGGTGCCAAGCCGGAGGACATCGAAGTGGTCCTCGGCGGCAAGTTCCAGGTGAAGGGCCAGCCGGCCAAGAGTATCGCCTGGAAGCAGCTTTGCCAGAAGCTTCCTGCCGCCGGGCTCAAAGCGCACGGCGAGTGGAACAGCGACCTCCAGCAGGGCGGCGCCGCCGGGTGCAACTTCGCGGAGGTCGAGGTAGACACCGAGACCGGTAAGGTCACCGTGCTCAAGGTGGTCGGGATCCAGGACTGCGGCTTCGTGCTCAACCGGCTCCAGGCGGAGAACCAGTGCACCGGCGGCATGATCCAGGGGATCGGCACGGCGCTCCTGGAAGAGCGGCGGATGGACAACCTCACCGGCCGGATGCTCAACCCGAACCTGGAAGAGTACAAGCTGTGCGGCGCCATGGAAGCCGGCGGCGTGAACATCACGATGGACGCGCCTTACCGCACCCTCGGCGTCAACGAGCGCGGCATCTGCGCCATCATCTACGACAACCCCACCGGCAAGGTGACCGGGATCGGCGAGCCGTCGATCATCGGCGTCCAGGCCTCCATCGCCAACGCCATCTACAACGCCACCGGCGCCATGGTCCGCGAGATGCCCGCCACCCCCGACAAGGTGCTGGCGGCGCTCGGAAGGAAGGGAGCGAGAGCATGAAAGCGTTCGAGTTCGTGAACGTGCATGACCTCCGGAGCGCCTCCCAGGCGCTCGGGCGGGATCCGGACCGTACCAAGATCATGGCCGGCGGCGTCGACCTGTTGTCGGAGCTGAAGGAGCGGATCATCGAGCCGGACCGGGTGATCAACATCAAGAAGATCCCCGGCCTCAACACGGTGCGGGCGGACTCCAAGGGCCTCACCCTCGGCGCGCTGGTGACGCTGGACACCATCGCGGAGCACCCCGCGATCCTGCGTGACTACACCGCCCTGGCCGAGGCCGCGCTCTCGGTGGCCTCGCCGCAGATCCGGAACGTGGGCACCATCGGCGGGAACCTGTGCCAGCGCCCCCGCTGCTGGTACTACCGCGACGAGACGATCAAGTGCATCAAGAAGGGCGGCAGCAAGTGCTACGCCGCGGAGAACGAGTCGGACAACAAGTACAACGCCATCCTCGGCGGCGGACCGTCCTACATCGTTCACCCGAGCGACTGCGCGACCGCCCTGGTGGCGCTGGGTGCCGTGGTCCGGTATTCGGATGCCCAGGGGAAGATCCAGAGCGTGCCCGCCGAGGAGTTCTTCATCCTGCCGAAGGAGAACCCCCGCTGGGAGAACATCCTCCGCCACGGCGAGATCGTGACCGAGGTGTTCATCCCCGCGCTATCCAAGAACACCCGCAGCACTTACATCAAGTTCAAAGAAAAGGACTCGATGGACTGGGCCGTCGCCGCGGTGGCGGTGCGGGGCCAGGTGGACGCCGCCGGCGTCTTCCACAACCCGCGCGTGGTGCTCGGCGGCGTGGCTCCCCGGCCTTGGCGCAGCCCGGACGCCGAGAAACTGCTCGACGGCAAGAAGCTGACGCCGGCGCTGGCCAGCCAGGCCGCGGATGCCGCGCTCATGGGCGCCAAGCCGCTGGCGCAGAACGCTTACAAGGTGCCGCTCACCAAGGTGCTGGTCCGCCGCGCCGTCACCCAGGTGGCCACCGGCAAGAAGATGGCGTAGTCATCTCTCGGTGCCTGCTGTAGCGAAGGGCCGCTGTGGATGTATCCACGCCGGCCCTTCGCTTCGTTTGCAGGCACATCGCGAGCATTGAAAGACCTCGCTGGAGAGCCGTCCTCCGGACGGTCATCACCCGGAGGTTGGTTCGCGTCCGCGAGGACGCCTCTTGCAGCGTCCGAGGCCCCGGCGGGGGCGTTTGGTAGAGTAGGCGGGTCCTTCAGGGCCTGACAGCTGGTGGGACGACGGACGACAGCAAGCGCATGTACGTGCAGACGATGCAGGTGATCAAGAGCGGCGACGTGGCGGCAGTGGAGCGGTACTTCCGGGAGCACCCCCAGCTCCTCGACGAAGTCCTGGAGAACATCGGCAGGGGCCAGACCTGGGTGCACTACACCGCGCGTGAGAGCACGCCGAAAGGGGTCCGGTGCCTGTTCGACCTGGGGGCCGATCAACACGATCGACTACCGGGGCGGCTGTGCGCTGGAAGCCGTTCTGGACAAGGGAGCGTTGTGGAAGTGGAGGGCAAGAAGTACGCCGTCTACTGCGGCGAGACCGGTGACCTGACGGTGCTCTCACCCCTCTGCACCCACCTCGGGTGCCTCGTCCACTGGAACACGCTCGAGCAGAGCTGGGACTGCCCGTGCCACGGCAGCCGATTTGCCTGCGACGGAGCCGTGCTGGAAGGGCCCGCCCTACCAGCACGTACGCCACGCGCACGGGCCAGCCGCCGAACCGGCCGATGTGAAGCGGGTAGCGCAGGTTCAGGAGGCGAGACGGAGTGCGCGCCTCCAGGGCGTTCTCGACCTGCAGCACGGCGCCGGTGTGCTGGTCCAGATAAACGAAGCTCGTACCGTTCGGATGCAGCTCCGCCGGGAACTTCTTGCGGAATGCCACGGGCGCGGTCGGCTTGGATGCGAGGGTGATGCGGGTGGTGACCGCGCCCGGCAGCGCCGCGTCGGCGCGAGCGAGCAGCTCGTCCAGGGAGAGCGGCCTGGACCCGGGCGCGGCCTTGGCGGTCGGCTTCCGCGGCGGCTTCATGCCGAAGGCGCGATAGGTCCACTCCGTAACCTGGGACGACCAGACCATCGCGGCGCCGGTAACGGCAATCAGCGCGAGCAGCGTGACGACGATCGCCCCCGTGACCCGGTGCAGGTCAAAGTTCACCCGCTTCCAGCTGGCGCGCCACTGAACGGAAAAGCCCTTACGGAAGCCCTGCTTCCCCGGCCACCACAGCACGACCCCCGTCGCGCCGAGCAGGACCAGCAGCAGCCCGCCGATCCCGACCACCTGCTCGCCATTCTCGCCCGACAGGAGCTTGGTGTGCAGGGCGAAGAGGAAGCCCAACGGGTGATCCGCTGTCCTCCGTTCACCCAGCAGCTCCCCACTGTAGGCGTCGAGGTAGACCCGCCGGTCGCCCTTGAGCCGGAGCTCGTAGACATCGTCCGGATCGCGCGGCGGAACGAGGGACTGAACCTTCGCCTCCGGTCGCACTCGGGCAAGGGTCTCGACGACAGCTTCGGGGGAGAGCCGCGACACGGCCTGCGCAGGCCGGTGGGAGTGGAGCACCCCCGAGTAGAGAGCGCCAT
>JAJFMS010000517.1 GCA_020696885.1 Armatimonadota bacterium
GCATCGTCGTCGACTTCCCGAACGCCCGCTGGGCGACGGACGCCAAGGCGCCGGTTGTGAGCGGCGCGGTCCGGAGCGCCCGACTGGGCCACCCCACTCCGGCCCAGGCCCGCCTGGTCATGGAAGTGACTTCACCGGCGGTGAAGCTGGCCGGCGTGGAGCTGGAAGCCAACGGCCTGCCGGTGGCGGCGGTGCCGACCTTCGTGCCGCGGCTACTCACGCAGCTTGCGCCGACGGTCTTGCCGGCGCCTGCCGGCCGCAATGAGAAGATCCTGGAGGCGCTGAAGCGGCGCAGCGCCCGGACGCCGGCGAAGGGTGGATACGCCCTGGCGCTGCAGTCCCGTGGGGGCAACCTCAACCTGGGAATGGGCGGCACGGAGCAGCCGGTGGAGCCGGGCGTCACGCTGCCCACGGACAACGCCTGGCAGTACATCGTGGTCCATCACTCCGCCAGTCCTTCCGGCAATGCCGCGGCGTTCGACGCAATGCACCGGCGCAAGGGCTGGGATGGCCTCGCCTACCACTTCGTGATCACCAACGGCAAGGGCGGCACGGACGGTGAGCTGGAGGTAAGCCCGCGCTGGACCTCGCAGAAGCATGGCGCCCATGCCGGCGCTCCCCCCGGCAACGCGCGGGGAGATGTGCGCAACGGGTTCAATGAGTTCGGCATCGGGATCTGCCTGGTGGGCAACTTCGAGCAAAAGGCCCCCTCCGAGAAGCAGCTCCAGACGCTGGCGCAGCTCATCCAGGAGTTGCGGTCGGAGTTCAGCATCCCCGCCGAGAACGTGCTCGGCCACGGCACGGTGAAGGGCACCGCGTGCCCCGGCGGCGCCTTCCCCTGGAAGCGGCTATTCGAGCTGATGGGCCTGCCCGCGCCGCAGCACCTCCACCGCCATCCGCCCACTCTCACCACCTCTCGGTGTCCGTGGTGCCAGGAGCGCACACCGGAGAAGTAAGAACTTGCGGTAACGGCCAGGCCAGGTGGTCTGGCCGTTACTGCGAGTCGTCTGCGCCTCTCGCCGCGTTCTCGTGGCGGCGTCGGATCCCGGAGGTTGCGCAGTGACCCAGCGCTTCGACGCCTGGCAGGATCCGCATTCGGTCGGGATGGCCACGGGAGCAAAAGGCGCTCCCTCGCCATGGCGGTCCTTCTGTGAGCGCCTCTTTCCCGCGCCGTGACGGTGCTGTAGCGGCCCGGCGTGTGCTAGTTCACGGCGACAGGTTGCGCGGGCGGGGTAGAATGCCGGTGCGGTACCCTGCTCTACTCACTGGGGCCGCTGCTGCTGCTGCGGGCCAACGCCGGCCCCCGGTCGAACGGGACTGTTCCCATGAACCCCTCTGAAGCCACGAACTACCATTTCCGCCACGCGGCCAACTTGCTCGACCTGGACGAGCGGGTCCAGCGCCAGCTGATGGCGCCATTCCGGGAAGTGAAGGTCGAGTGCAACATCCTGTGTGACGACGGCAACCTGTCCACCTACACCGGGTACCGCGTACAGCACGACAACTCCCGCGGCCCGATGAAGGGCGGCATCCGGTACCATCCGGAGGTCGATCCGGACGAGGTAACCGCCCTCGCCTCCCTGATGACCTGGAAGACCGCCATCTTCAACCTGCCGTACGGCGGAGCCAAGGGCGGGATCAACTGCGATCCGCGCCAGCTCAGCATCGGGGAGCTGCAGCGGCTCACGCGCACCTTCGTGCGCAAGATCCACGAGGTGATCGGCCCCCACCTGGATATCCCGGCCCCGGACATGGGCACCAACGCCCAGACGATGGCGTGGTTCATGGACGAGTATTCCAAGTTTCACGGCCATACTTCCGCCGTAGTCACCGGTAAGCCGGTGGAGTTGGGCGGCTCGCTCGGCCGGGAAGCCGCTACCGGGCGGGGAGTGCTCTACGCCGCGGAGTGCCTGTTTGAGGACCACGACAAGCAGCTCGGGGAGCTGACGTACGCCATCCAGGGCTTCGGCAACGTGGGCTCGTGGGCGGCCCGGCTGTTCCACGAGGCCGGCGCCCGCATTGTAGCGGTCAGCGATGTGACCGGCGCGGTGCGGAACGTGAAGGGGCTGGACATCCCAGCGCTGCTGGCCTACGCCAAGAAGAGTGGTGGGGTAACCGGCTTCCCCCTGGGAGAGCCGTTCCCCGCGGAGGAGCTGCTGTGGGAGCCGTGCGACGTGCTCATCCCCGCGGCTCTGGGCGGCGTGCTCACCCAGGCCACGGCGCCCGCCGTCCGCGCCCGGTTCGTGCTGGAGGCCGCGAATCACCCCACCGAGCCCTACGCGGACGAGATCTTCCGCAACAACGGGGTGATCGTGCTGCCCGATATTCTGGCCAACGCAGGCGGCGTGACGGTGAGCTACTTCGAGTGGATCCAGAACCTCCAGGAGTACTACTGGGACGAAGAGCGCGTGAACACCGAACTGCGGAACCGCATGCGGCGCGCCTATCGGGATGTGACCGAAACCGCCAAGCAGTATGACTGCGACCTGCGCGCGGCCGCCTTCACGCTGGCCGTCTCCCGCGTGGCCCGCGCAACCGAGCTGCGCGGGTTGTGAGCCGGGGAGGATGCGAGGCTTGGAAGCCTCGCACTCCATATACGTCGTGTGGCAGCCTCGGTGGTGAATGCCACATCGCGGTTCTTACGCCCGGATGGCACGACGTGTATGGAGTGCGGAGCTTCCAAGCTCCGCAGTGGTGACCTCACGGTCACCCGCGATCGATGAAATCCATCCCGACCTGGTACATGCCTCCCGCGAGCGCGCTGGGCCGCGCCGGACGCGTAACCGCCGGCCGGGCCTTACGTCATAGCCTCTATGACCAAGGCTCGCCGGCTGCTCATCGGCTCCACGCTGGCGCTGGGGGTGACCCTGCCCCTGGCGCTGGCAGCGCTGCTCTTGTGGGACGAGCGCCCGCAGCGGAAACTGCCGGACGGCTCCGTGGTGCGCCTGAGCGCCGTGCGATACAGCCCGGTGAAGCCGGTGGTCCGGGGCCCCGCCTGGAAGCGCCGGCTGTTTCCGCTAGCGCCGCACCTGCCCCCGGACCTGGCGCGTCGCATCGCCTGGGAAACCTACGACCCGGGCGTGATGACCCCACCCTCCGCGCTCACGCTGGCGCTCGAACACGACGGCGTGTCGGATCCCCGGCAGCCGTTCGGCCGGCTGCGAGATCGCCACGGCTGCCGGTACGGCTCGATGGACAACACGGGAGGCAGCCTGAACTTCGGCTTCTACCCGTTCTTCCCCCGGCGCGAGCCCTCGTTCCACTACGACGCGTTCCTCGGCGGGGGCGAGCCGAAACCGGTTCCCGGAGGTTTCACCGTCGGCAACCCGGTCGGGACACAGCACCCGACGTGGTCCGCTGCGACCCTTCCCGCAACTCAGCGCAGTGGGCCGCTCGCGGTGACGGTGACCGAGGTGACTCGAGGCTGGAGCTACGGGGACGTGGGCCGGCTAACGCGCGGCTCGGTGGAGGTGCCGATGGTGCGGTTCCGGTTCCGAGTACCGGAGAGCAGCCGCGACTGGACCCCGGTGGGCGCGAAGCTCACCGACGCGACGGGTGGCAGCTACCGGTTCGGAACGGATGGCTGGTCCCTCCAGTCCGGCATGCTGTACGTGCGCGGCGACAACGTCTGCCGCGAGGAGCCGGCCTACGATTACCGGCTGGAGTTCTCCCGGGCGCCCGCGGTCGGGGCGCCGCCGGACCAGACGTTCGACCTCGGGGCCTGGGAGGTCTCGGCCCTGGCGCCGAAGTCCCTGACGCTTCCGGATGGCAGGCCGGTGCACGTTTTCGCGATGGATGAGGACGGCGGGCAGACCGACCTGGCCGGTAACTGGCAGCCCCGGGACGGGGAGATCGGCCGGCTCTGGACCGGCGGCCGGGTCCCACCCGCCAAGCGGGACCCGCCGCTACCGCTGCCGGGCGGGAGCCCGCATGCGCAGCAGCTAGGCATCCCCCTCCCGAAGGGGCAAAAGCGCGTTCATCTGTACTTCGGCATCTACCGAAGCCGGTTCGTCACCTTCCGGGTCAAGCCGCAGTGGCTCCCCGTAGCGCCGAGGAGGTGAGCGGGCGTGGCTTTGAGCCCGGCAAACGCAGCCGCGCTCCCGCCCTCCCACGTCATTGCGAAGCGCCCACCGCCCCCTGCGCTCTTCGCCGTGCTACCGTGGCGCTGTGGCAATCCCGAAGGTTGAGCCGTATCCAGCCTGGGTGCTTCGGCGGGGAGCAAGATCCGTACCGGTTGGGATTGCCACGGGCGCAAAAGACGCG
>JAJFMS010000518.1 GCA_020696885.1 Armatimonadota bacterium
CTCGAGCACTATCTACACCTCGGGGTCGGCGGTATCGACAACGCCCTAGATGAGTTCGTCGACTGGACCACGCCCGATATCAAGGTCGGTGACGAGATCCGGATCCAGGTGGTGGAGGTAACTCAGGCCGACGCGCCGAATACCTGCCGCCCCCGACAAGAGGTCTGCCGCGGGATCACCCACCGCAAGCAGAGTCGGGTACAGGAGAAGACCGGCCGCATCGGGCGCCGACGGCGCAAGTAGCGACTTCTTCGACTGGCTCACTCTTCGCCCGTGATGCCGGAAGCCCCGACCTCCCGGCCGGGGCTTCAATGTATCTCCCTTTTCGCGATCTTTCGCGTGTTTCGCGGGCAACTCCCCCGGCTACTTCCCCGCCACCTTCGTAGGCGGATCAGCGGACCAGACCGGGGCGTCGCCGGTAGCGATCTTGCGCAGCGGCTCCGGCACGCGCTTCTTGATGGCCACTTTCCAGAGCAGGCTGTCCGTTATCCCCAGGTCCAGCTTCGCCTCGCGGAGGCTGCCGTCCAACTCCCAGGCGGACTTGATCTGCTTGTAGCCCACCAGCTTGGCGATCGGCCAGAGGATCTTTGGCTTCACCAGCTTCTTGGTGTACGCCTGCGTGAGCCAGGCTTTGCCCTCGATGTGGAGCTTCCCATTGGCCCGGATCAGCCCCTTGCCGTCCAGGTTCGCCTTGGGCCCTCGCATCTTCGCGCTGGTCACCTTTACCCGGCCGTCCGGCTCCAGGCCCAGCAGCAGGCTCAGCTCATCGAACGGCTGCACGGCGTAGAGCTCGTCCACGTTCTCCACCGTGAGCGCGCCGTCCCGGCCCGCGATCAGGATCGAGCCCGCCATCTGGCGCGGGTGACGCAGCGGGCCGCGCAGACCCATCGTCAGTTCGCCGCGGCCGCCGCGGATCCGGTCCTTGAAGCCCGGCCAGAGGTCGACCAGCGCCTCGAGCTTCTCGATCTCGCCGCGCGCGTCGATGGTGGCGATGCCGCGATCAGACGAGACGATGGTGCCGGTCACGTTGCCCACGGCGGTGCGCATCGTGAGGTCGTTCAGCTTCGTCTGCTTGTTCGCGCGGGTGAAGGTGCTTCCGGCCGTGTAGACGGTAATCGGCCGCACCGGCCCGCCCAGGACCTGCTTGGGTGGCATGAAGCCGGTGTCCACCAGCTTGAACCGGCCGGAAGCAGTCCGGGCCGGTTCAGCAGTCGTGCCCTGGATCAGCGCGTCGCCGCTGAAGGTGCCGCCGGTGAACGTGCCGGGCACCGGGAAGAACCGTCCGGCCCACGCGCTGGCGTCGTCCAGGCTCCAGCGCGCCCGCAGCGTGTGCGAGGGGGCCGCGGTGCCGCCCAGCCCCACCATCTCGCCGGAGAGGGAGGCGGTGCCGCCGTCCATCCGCAGCTCCACCTGATCCAGAACCGCCCGGTTTCCGGTGCGGGTCACATGAGCCGTCGCGGAGCGCACCTTCAGCGGCACCGTCTGCCCCGGCGCCGTCCACTGGAGGTCGTTCACCTCTGCGCGTCCTTCCAACTTCGCCAGCCGCTGCACCGCAGTGCCTGAAAGCTCGAGCGTGCCGTTGAACCGGCCGCCGGTCGCGGTGCCGGGGAGCGGCGCAATCGCCGGCAGGAGGCCGGCCAGCGCCTTACCGTTCGCCTGGAAGGTGAAGCTGTGCGCCGCCTTGCCGGTGCCCACGCCGGTCAGCTCACCGCGGCCGGTGAGGCGCGCGCCCGGAATGACGGCTTCGAGATCCGAGAGCAGCACCCGCGTGCCCTGCCGCGCGAACGCGCCGCCGGCATGCTCGATGCGCACCGCCTTCGCGCCCTTCCGCAGGGGCGTGAGTCCCACGTCCTGAAGCTTGAACGTGCCGTTCACATCCGAGGCGGCGATGCGTCCCAGCGTGCCGCGCACGTTGGCTTTCAGATCCAGCAGCCCGCCGTCGACCGGGACGCTGGCGTTCCGATCGCTGGCGAGCCGTGCCCCATGGAGTGTGGCGGACCCTTCCAGCGGCGACTCCTTGAGGCTCCGCAGGGGACCGCGCACATGCGCGTCCACCGTCAGCACGCCGCCGCTCACCGGCAGCGTGCGCGCCAGCTCGCCGGCGATCTCATGCCATTGGCGGGTGGAGAGCTGCATGCGCGCATCCACCGCGCCGTCCTGATACGTGCCGTTCGCACTGGCCTGGAACCGCGGCGCCACCCAGACCAGGTCGCTGAAGCGCGTGGTGCCGTTTCCGTGCGTGAAGGCGCCGGTGAGACTCTTGATGCGCGCGTCCCCGGCACTGAACGGCAGGGCGCCGCTGGGGAGAACCGGCTGGGCATCCACCAGCCGGGCCTTACCGCTAATCGACACCTCTGCCGGACGGTCCGAAGGAGCGTCGAACGTGTAGTCCGCCGCGAGCTTCCCACCTTCCACCATCGAGGTGCCGGCGAGAGCCTGGAACAGCGCGCCGGCGTTCGAGGCGCTCAGCTTACCCGCCCCATGCAGCAGCCAGCGAGCCGGGTTCTGCGGGGACTGGCTGGTCGCACCGGAGCCGGAGGTAGTGAAGTGCGTCGACACCACGCGGTACGACGGCACCGTCACCCGCTCGCCTTCCAGCCGGAAACTGGCTGCGGCGCTCTGGAGCGGCACCGTTATCTGCTTGCCGCGAAGCGCCACCGCATACGTCGCGCCTTCCAGGCGAGCGGCGCCGGTCAGCGGCTTTCCACCCTGCTCCGGGCCGGCCGGCAGCCGGGCATCCACAAACAGCACGCCACCGGAAAGGCTCTTCGGGAGTCGCCCGGTAAGGGGCGGCAGCTCACGCCACCGGGGCGAGACCATGTGGATCGTGCCCGTGGCGTCCACGTCATGGGCCAACTCGGAGAGCACGAGATTGGCGCCGGCGGTGAACAGCTCAGACTTCAGCGTGACGTCGGAGAGGGCAAGCCGCTCATCCGCGATCCGCATCGCGCCGGTCAGGTCGCGGATCGGCACCTTCCAGCTTGGGCCGTTCGCGCTGGCGGGCACGCTGGCATAGAACGACCGGAACCGGAAGGCGCCGGTGCCGGCGATCTTCTCCGGCGCGGCCGTGGGGCCGGAGGCCTTGAAGCTGAGCTCCCCGCGAGACCCTGGGGCGCTGGGCTCGATCCATTTCCAGAAGGCAGCATCGGGAAGCTGCTGGCGGAAGGTGGTCAGGCTCTGGATGTCCACCTTTCCCTGCGTGGTGAACGTGCCCGCGACCTTGTCGTGCGTGGGGATGATGGATAGGTCCCCCTGCGCGCTCATGCCGTCCGCCGTGCCGCGGAAGTTCCGGAGCACGAGCCGATCGCTGGACCGCTGCACATCGCTCTGGACAGTCCGGATCACGAGGGGCGCACGCCCGGAACCCACCTGCAGAGTGAGGCCATTGGCGGTCACGTGCCCGGTGGCGGCGGACTTCTCCAGATCGCCCACGATGCCGTTCGCCTTGAAGTCCACGGTCGCATCCGCCACGGACCACGGCCCGGGGACGGGCGTGCTAAAGGTGAGGAGCTGCGCCAGGCTGGCGACCGCTTCCGCACGAGTGGCCCGGATACGGCCGTTGGCCGAATAGGGCCGGATCGTGATCGCATCCTCGGCTTTGCCGCCCACGGTGGCCGCGCCGGTGAGCTGAATGCCGTTGCCCTGAAGGTTGATGTCGCGGAGCGTGATGCCGGTGCGCTGCCAGTTCACCCGAGCGCTGGCGCGCTGCCAGGGGAATACCGCCTGGGATCGCTGGATGAAGCCGCGGGCCAGGCTCACTGTGCCGTCCACGCGGCGCAGGCGCCCCGAGGTCGCGTCGATATCCACGTCGCCGCTCACGTTCCCGTTGACCGCCCACTCCTTGGGAATGCCCAGTTCCGGAGACAGCGATTGGAGCGGCAGGTCTTGCACGTGCACCTTGAGCGCCACGTTCCCACCCTCGGCCACGTACGCGCCGTTGGCCGCGAGCTTGCCGCCATTGAAGACGGCGTTGCTGCGGGTGATGCGGAACCCCTTGTCGTCGCCGATTCCCTTCAGCACCAGGTTCGTCGCTTCCAGGCCCGCTCCGGCCCAATGGTCGGCATCGGCGTTCAGACCGATGCGCGAGCGGCCGAGGTGCGCCACCAGGTTAAGGCCCTTCACCGTAAGCGGCTCCGGGTCGCCGCCGGGCTGCACGGCCGCCATCTCCACCGTGGCATCGTGGATGCCGAGGCGCCGCAGACCCAGATCGGTGAGCGCCTTCAGCTTGGCGGCGGCGTCCACCTGGGCAGAGTCCGCCTGCGT
>JAJFMS010000519.1 GCA_020696885.1 Armatimonadota bacterium
TTTCTGGAAGTGCGGGGTGGTGGAGTGATGCGAGAAGGGGTAGCGGTATAGGGCGCCGGGGCTGCCCGGTCCATCACTCCACCGGCCTCGCTACTCGGTCTCTTCGATGCGGGCGGAGCGGATCACCACGGCTTCCTTGGGCACGTTCTCATGCATGCCGGTGCGGCCGGAAGGGACGCTCACGATGCGGTCCGCGATGTCCATCCCTTCGATCACCTTGCCGAAGACCGCGTAGCCGTAGCCGCGGGCCGTCTGGTCGCGGTGATTGAGGAACTCATTGTCCGCCACGTTGATGAAGAATTGGGACGTGGCGCTGTCTACCACCTGCGTGCGGGCCATCGCTACGGTACCGCGGTCGTTCTTCAGCCCGTTGCCGGCCTCGTTGCGGATCGGAGCGCGGGTGGACTTCTCCTTCATATCCGGGCTCATGCCGCCGCCCTGGATCATGAAGCCCGGGATCACCCGGTGGAAGATCGTGCCGTCGTACTGGCCGGCGCGCACGTATTCCAGGAAGTTCTCGGTACTCACCGGAGCACGCTCCGGGTCTAACTGGATGCGAATAATCCCCAGGCTGGTATCCAGGGCGACTACGGATGGCATACGAACTTCCTTTCTGGTGTCTCGGCCGCGCTGCCGGCGGCCTCAGAACAATGGGAGGGCAACGGCTCCGGGCCGCACCCTCCCCATATTCCCACATTGGCGAGGCCGGAGTGATGGAGTAGTGGAGAACCGGAGTATTGGTCGCTGCTGCTCCATTACTCCTCTACTCCACGACTCCAGGGACTGTAGTAACCCCGTTCGGATCAGAAGTGTCCGTGCCGCTCACATGACACGGGGTCACGTGCGCGGCGCTGCCACGTGCTACTTGACGACCTTTACGGACTTGAGCGTGACGCTGTCCACCGGAACGTCACCCATCCCGTTCGGGAGCTGGGTGGTGGGCACGCTGACGATCTTATCCGCCACGTCCAGGCCCTTGGTCACCTTGCCGAAGACCGCATAGCCCATCCCCTGGGGGGTGTCGTCCTGGTGGTCCAGGCTGGCGTTGTCCGCCACGCTGATAAAGAACTGCGCCGTGGCGCTGTCCGGATCCGACGTGCGGGCCATTGAAATCGTGCCGCGGAGGTTCTTCAGCCCGTTGCCGGCTTCGTT
Organism: Armatimonadota bacterium; assembly: GCA_020696885.1. Next base: position 1,153 of record JAJFMS010000519.1, read on the forward strand.
CTTGATGCCTTCGCCGGTCTCTTTCTCTTTCATGTCCGGGGTATAGCCGCCGCCCTGGATCATAAAGCCCGGGATCACGCGGTGGAAGATCGTGCCGTTGTAGTGGCCCTTCTCCACGTAGCCCAGGAAGTTCTTCACCGTGATCGGCGCCTTCTTGGGGTCGAGCTCCAGCTCGATGGTCCCCTTGGAGGTCTCCATCACCACCTTCACCGGGTCGGTGCCGGCGGTATCCGCGGTCGCGCCGGGCTCGGCCGGCGCGTTGGTGGCGGCATCGCCGGGGGCGGTGGCCGCGGCAGTGGCGGCCGGAGCGTTGGTGTCGGTCGCGCCGGAGGTGCTCCCGGTCTGGTCGCCGCCGCCGCAGCCGGCCAGCCCCATCATCAACCCGCATGCTGCCAGCAGCAGGCTTCGTCTCTTCCAGTTCATCGTTCCGAGCTCCATCTAGTGCAAAGAGGTGAGGGTCGTCAGCGGCGGCGCCGCCCGTCCCCAGGTTTGTGCCCGCCGGACCCCGTTTCGTTTTATCGCCATCCGCGTCGCGCTCACGGAGCCGACGGTCCAGTTCGCAGCACAAAGTGTGGACTGGATCAGGTTTCAATTTCTTTTGAAACTTTTATGGACAACTACCCGGCTGGCGTCGATAATACTTTCAGAAATTGTTGAAAGTTCCGTCTCGCCAAGAGGTCCGCCATGGCCCGTCCCCCGATTGAGTGGCCGATTCCGGCTTACGTAGTGGAATACCGTGAACGCACCCTGCTAACGTTCCGGGTGCCGCTGCGGCGTCTAGCGGGCGCCGTGCCCGCGCCCGTGCATCCGGAAACAGTACATGGGCAGGGGGTAGTCTCCCTCTCCCTCTCCAGTGGACGGTGCCTGAAGTCCGTGGGCGGCATCCCGGTGCTGGCCAGCGAGTTCCGCGTGGCGGAGCTGCTGACCCCGGTACGCTGGGAAGCCGCTTGCCGGGCGCCCCTGGTAGGGCTCTGCACCCTGGCTTTCCTGACCACGTGCCACGGAGTGGCGCGCCTCGCGCGCACGGCTCTGCACCTCGACGCCCAGGTAACGGAGCTCTCGCCTGCGGTGGGCACCCTGCGCACAGCCACCGAGGCGACGTGGCCGGAGGACTCGCTCTTCGGCGCGCAGGAGACGGCCGAGGCGCTGCTGCTGCGCCCGGAGTGGTACTTCGCGCCGGACCAGGACGGCCGCGTGGTGCGCGCCGTGCCGGTGCATCATTACGCACGCGCCACCGTGGCTGCCCTTGCGGTAGGAGAAGGAGCGCTGCGGCTGGTGGCGGACACGCTGCATGCGGACTGCGCGGAAGTGATCCCGGATCACGCGCTGCTTCAGAAGCGGTGCACGCACACCTACCACTTTCCTCCCGAAACCATCGTCCGCACGCGACCGCTGGCGACCTCCATCACCGCGATGCTCGGCGCCGCCCGGCTGGCGCTGGCTGCGTAGCGGTCGAAGGTCTGGGGGGGTATCCGTTTGGCAGGTTTAGCCGACCCAGGTAAGGTTGGTAGCACCTCATGGCCGCACCGCTCTGATTTCGTCAAGACGGAGTGGGGAGCGGGGAGGGCCGATGGCACGACGGAAAATGGTGGCAATGCTCTGCGGCGCAGTCACCGCGGCGGTAGTCGGAGTCGGGGCCTGCTCGCAGACCACTCGCCCGCCGGCCGCGGCTCCGGAGCGCGGCTCGTCCAAACCGGGGCAGCCGGACCTGGGCGTCAACGCGAGCTTGCGAGGAAAGCGCCCGTTCCCCGCGGACAACCCGTGGAACCGGCCGGTGGAGCGGGAGCCGGTCGATCCGGCCTCCGCTGCCCTGATTGCGAGCATCGGGGCGGAGCGCCCCCTGCACGCGGACTTCGGCGCCAACTGGAACGGCGGTCCGTTCGGCATCCCCTACGTGGTGGTGTCGGGAGACACGCCCACCGTGCCGGTGAAGTTCGAGTACGCGGATGAGAGCGATCCGGGGCCGTACCCGATTCCGCCGGACGCGCCGATCGAAGGCGGACCGAAGGCGGACGGCGACCGTCATATCCTGGTGATCGACCGCGATCGCTGGAAGCTCTACGAGCTGTTCTCCGCCTATCCGCAGGGGAAGGGCTACCGCGCCGGCTCCGGAGCGATCTTCGACCTGGGCTCCAACCGGGAGCGTCCCGCCGGCTGGACCTCCGCGGACGCCGCCGGGCTGCCAATCTTCCCCGGCCTGGTGCGCTACGACGAGGTGGCGGAGCTGAAGGAGATCCGCCACGCCCTGCGGTTTACCGTCCGGCGCAGCCGCCGGGCGTACGTGCCCCCGGCGCGGCACTTCGCCAGCCGCAGCGACGACCCGGCTCTTCCCCCGATGGGGATGCGGGTCCGGCTGCGAGCCGGCTACGACGTGAGTCGCTTCCCGCCGCAGGCCCAGGTGATCCTGAAGGCGCTGAAGACCTACGGCATGATCCTGGCCGACAACGGCAGCGACTGGTACGTCTCCGGCGCCCCCGACCGCCGCTGGAACGATGACGACCTCGGCTCACTTCGGCGGGTGCGTGGAGCGGACCTGGAAGTGGTGCGGATGGAGCGCTAGCACGGCGTGGATGAACGGACCGTAACGGCGGGTTGATAGTAACAACTCCATGCTCCGGGCCGAAACCGGTTTCCCGGCCACCCGTTTTGGTCAATTACATGCGTATCAGCTCCGCGAATGCGCGTTGGTCTGCCCGGGACCCCGGCCGGAGGCAGCCTGCAGTCGCCGCGGTAGCCGGAGCGCGCCCGTGTCTGTCTATCCATCCGTCCCTCGCACCCATCCGGGCGCTTCGCGCCAGGCGCCGGCCCGGGCCCGTACTCGTTGGGCAAACTGGAGCTACGCCGCCTACGGCTTCGTGATGGGCGTGCTGGTCTGGACCGCCGCCCTGCGCCTGGGGATCGACGCGATCCCGGACTTCGAATCGCCGCACATCGTGCTGCTGGTGGGGATCGCCGGGGCGCTCCTGGCTCGCACCAAGGCCCGCGTGCTGTTCGGCGCGGCCAGCGCCGTGGTGTGCGTGGCGCTGCTGTTAGTGATGTACACGCCGATCGCCCCGATCGCTATCCGCAGCGTGATCCGCACGGACCAGCTCGAGCCGTGCGAGGGGAT
>JAJFMS010000520.1 GCA_020696885.1 Armatimonadota bacterium
GAGCCGCCGGCCGCCGTCATCGCGTCTCGCCGTGCTGCCGCGGCGGCGTGGCAATCCCGAGGGTGCGCCGTACCGGCCCACGTCCTCCGGCACCCGGCCTGCATCGTAACGGTCGGGATTGCCACGGGTGCAAAAGGCGCACCCTCGCAATGACCTGTTCTTATGGCAGCAATCAATTCGCCGCCGGCTTGGCGGTGCGGGTACGCCGCTTCGGGAACGGGCCGATAGCGGCAAGGGCGAACCTGCCGCCGCCGAACATCCGCTCGGCCACGCGCTGGCAGTCGTCGATGCTCACGGCTTCCACATAGCCCACCAGCTCTTGCAGCGGGATCACCCGGCCCTGGTAGAGCACGTTGCGGGCCAGGCGGTTCATCCGGCTGCCGGTATCGTCCAGCGAGAGCAGCGTGCCGGCGCGGACCTGGTCCTTCGCGCGCGCCAGCTCCGTGGCGGTGATCCCGTTCTTCACCACGTTCAGCAGCTCCTGGCGGCTGAGGGCGCAGACCTCTTCCATCTGCTGCGGGCTGGTGTCCGCGTAGACGATGAACATTCCGCCCTCGCGGTAGGAGATCATCTCCGTGCCGATGCTGTAGCAAAGGCCGCGCTTCTCCCGGATCTCCTGGAACAGCCGGGAGCTCATCCCCCCACCCAGCAGCAGGCTCAACACCCGCGCCGCCCAACGGTCCGGGTCGTTCTCCGGGATGCCGTCCGAGCCCATGCAGAAGTGGGACTGCTCCAGCTTCCGGTTGTGGCGGATCTCCCCCATGGCGGGGACGGCGGAAGTCAGCTCCCGCTCCGGCCCGGAGCCGCCCATGTCGCCGAAATGGGTGGACACCTCGCGCACCAGCGCGTCGTGGTCCAGGTTGCCGGCCGCCACGCAGATCATGCGCCGCGGGTGGTAATAAGCGGCGAGGTAGGCCAGCAGGTCTTCCCGCGTGATCGCGGAGATGACGGGAGGGAAGCCGATCACCGGCCGGCCGAGCGGGTGCTCCGGCCAGAACACCCGGTTGAAGAGGTCGTGGACGAACTCTTCCGGAGCGTCTTCCACGCTGCGGCATTCTTCCAGGATAACGCTCTTCTCGAGCTCCAGCTCTTTCTCGTCGATCAAGGAGTGGCGCAGCATGTCGGCGACCACGTCGACCGCCAGCGGGACATGCTCCGGCAGCACCCGGGCACCGTAGCCGGTGTATTCCTTGCTGGTGAAGGCATCGATCTGGCCGCCGACGGCGTCCATCTGCTCGGCGATGTCCCGCGCGGTGCGGGTGGCGGTGCCTTTGAAGAGCATGTGCTCCAGCACGTGCGAGATACCCGCTTCCGCGTCGGTCTCGTCGCGCGAGCCCGCGTCGATGCGGATGCCGAGCGAAACGCTCTGCACGTAGGGCACGTACTCACTCACGACCCGCAGGCCGTTATCCAGTACTGTCTCGCGAACTTCGGTCTCGAACATTCCAGATGTAGTCTCAAGAACACGACTTGTGGCCGCGCTGGCTTCAGCAACAGTGAGCCCGCGATGTCACCAATGCAAGCAAACTCCCCTCCTTAACAAGGAGGGGGCAGGGGGAGGTTTCCTCGAAGCCGGTGGCTGTTCCCGGGAAAACCTCCCCCGGCCCCTCCTTGTTAAGGAGGGGAGCTATGAACCGGAGGCGCAGGCCTCACACCGGAGTGGAGGCCTGCTTCCAGCTTAACGCGTGCTAGTCCTGGCGCTTCGGAGGGCGGAAGCGGGCACCCACTCCCGTCTCGCCGCCCTGCGGTCGCGGCGGGATATCGCCGCCGCGCGGGGTCTGGTCCCGATCGCGGTCGCCGCGGGGCGCCTGCTCCTGGTCGTTCCGGGGCGCCTGCTCCTCGCGCGGGCCCTGGTCCGGCCGCGGGCCCTGGTCCGGTCGCGGGCCGCGATCCCGGTCGCCGCCGCCACCACCGCCGCGCGGCCCGCGGTCTCGATCGCCGCCGCCACCGCCGCCACGCGGGCCGCGGTCTCGATCGCCGCCGTAGCCGCCACCCCCACCGTAGCCGCCGCCACCCCCACCGCCGAAGCCGCCGCCACGCGGGCGATCCGGCCGAGGCGGGCTGATCTGCGCGGGCTCCGGCTCTTCATCCGGGTTGATACACGCCTTCCGGGAGAGGTCCACCCGGCCCTGGTGATCCACGGAGATGACCTTCGCAGTGATCTCGTCGCCCACCTTGACCACGTCGTCCGGCCGGCCGATGCGGTGATGGCTGAGCTCGTGGGTAGGGATGAGGCCTTCCTTGCCGGGAAGGTACTCCATCATGGCGCCCTTGCCCATCAGGCGGGTCACCCGCCCGACGAACTGCTCGCCGATGTTCGCTTCCTTGGTGAGGCCTTCGATCATCTGGCGGGCGCGCTCGCCCTCTTCGGCGTTCGCCGCGGCGATGTAGACCTTGCCGTCCTGCTCGATGTCGATCTTCGAGTTCGTCTCGGACTGGATCTGCTTGATCATCTTGCCACCCGGCCCGATGACCGCACCGATCTTGTCCGGGTTGATCTCCACGGTGATGATCCGCGGCGCGTGCGAGGAGAGCTCCTCACGCGGCTTCCCGAGCGACTCCAGCATCTTCTCCAGGATGTGGAGGCGACCCCGGCGCGCCTGCGCCACGGCCTCTTCCATCACCGGCCACGGGATCCCGGAGATCTTCGTGTCCATCTGGATCGCGGTAACGCCGGCTTCGGTTCCAGCGACCTTGAAGTCCATGTCGCCGCCGAAGTCTTCCATCCCCTGGATGTCGGACAGCACCACGAACTGGTCGCCTTCCGTCATCAGTCCCATCGCGATGCCGGAGACCGGCGCCTTCAGCGGCACACCGGCATCCATCATGGCGAGGGAGCTGCCGCAGGTGCTCCCCATCGACGTGGAGCCGTTGGACTCCAGGATGTCGGACACCACGCGGATGACGTAGGGGAAGTCTTCCTTCTTCGGAAGCACCGGCTCCAGGGCGCGCTGCGCCAGCGCGCCGTGCCCGATTTCGCGGCGACCCGGGCCGCGCATCGGGCGCACCTCTCCCACGCTGTACGGCGGGAAGTTGTAGTGGTGCATGTAGGTCTTACTGGACTCTTCACCGAGGCCGTCGATCATCTGGTCCTCGCTGGTGCCGCCCAGCGTGGCGACGGAAAGGACCTGGGTCTGGCCGCGGGTGAAGATCGCCGAGCCGTGAGCGCGCGGCAGGAGGCCGACTTCACACCAGATGTGGCGGATGTCTTCCGGCCCGCGACCGTCGGGGCGCTTGCGCTCCTCGATGATCAGGGCGCGGAGGCCCTTCTTGATCGCCTTCTCCACGGCGTCGCCGAGCTCGGAGGTGCGGTCCGGGAACTTCTCCGCGAGCCGGGCGACGATCTCTTTCTTGAGGTCGCCGATGGCGCCTTCGCGGGCGGCCTTGTCCGGGTTGGAGATGGTGGCGCGGATCTCGCCCGCGAACTCCTTCGCGGCTTCGGCCAGGTCCGCAGCCACCTTCTTCACGATGATCGGGGAATGCGGCTTGCCCGCTTCCGCGCGCCACTGCTTCAGGAACCGGCAGATCTCCTGCACCGCGGCATGCCCGAAGCGCATCGCTTCCAGGATCTTGGCCTCCGGCACTTCATTCGCGCCGGCTTCGACCATGATGATCGCGTCTTCCGTACCCGCCACGATCAGCTCCAGATCCCCGGAGTCGATCTGCTGGCGAGTGGGGTTCAGGACCAGCTCGCCTTCGTTCATCCCCACGCGGACGGCGCCGATCGGCCCGTTCCAGGGAATGTTGGACAGCGTCAGGGCCGCGGAAGCAGCGTTGATCGCCAGGATATCCGGCGGATGGTTGTGATCCACCGACCACGGCATGGTAGCGACCTGCACGTCGTTCCGCATCCCCTCGGGGAACAGCGGACGGACGGGGCGGTCGATCAGCCGGGACGTGAGCACGGCGCGCTCACTGGGCTTGCCTTCCCGCTTGAAGAACCCACCGGGGATCTTCCCGACGGAGTACATCCGCTCTTCGTAATCGCAGGTAAGCGGGAAGAAATCGATGTGCTCGCGTGCCGAATTGCTCATCGTGGCCACGCCGAGAACCACCGTTTCGCCGGCGCGCACGGTAACCGCGCCGCCGGCCTGTTTTGCGACCTTGCCCGTCTCGAACTCGATTACCTGGTTGCCCAGGGTGAGTTGTCGGGTGTCAACACTCATTCGATGCTCCTACCCCTGCCGGCGCTCCCTCGAGAGCGCCCGGGGTGTGCGTACCCGTGCTGCGGGAGGATCCCGCCGCGCCTTGCAAAAAAGA
>JAJFMS010000521.1 GCA_020696885.1 Armatimonadota bacterium
CTCGGCGCCCACTGCGGCGACGATCCCGAAGTTCCCGGTGCCGGCCCGCCGCTCCACCAGGAAGCTGATCTCGTTGTTGCTATTGTCTTGCCAGGCCAGCGACACGTCGGACTGGCCGATGTCCGTGGCGATTAACCGCGTGGGCGGCACGGGCAGCGCGGCGGCGGTGGGGATCAGCCGCTCTCCGGTGATCCGGATATCGTCCAGCCAGACGCCGCCGCCGGTGACGATCTCGTCCGTCACCAGGCGGAAGCGGATGCGGATGGACGCTCCGTAGAACTCGCCCAGCGGGACCGACTCCGGCAGCCAGTCTTGCTGGCCGGTGAGGGAGGTGTCCAGGCGCCGCCAGGTCTCGCCGTCGTCCGCGGACACTTCCACGTAAACGAAGTCGAAACCGGGCTCGAGATCGGTGCGGGCGTAGAACTCGAGCCGGGGCACGAAGCCCACCAGGCTCACTCCCGCGCCCTGGGTGAGCGCGGTGTCTACACGCGTGGCATAGAGCGCGCCCGGGCTATCGGCGTAGCAATGGCTGCCGCTGCGGCTGGTCTCGGTGGTAACGGCCCAGGGTTTTGGGCCGGTGAACTGAGGCACCCTTTCCACGTCGTCCGCAAACGCTTCCACCCGGGCTCCGGGCGCCAGCGTGCGCACCGGCCCGAGGTACTCGAACGGCGAGGCGTTGCCCACGTGGTCTACCGCCCGCAGAGCAAGGTAGTACTGGTCGGTGGGGGCCAGACTGGGCAGCAGGAAGGTCTCCGGCGTACCGGCCGGCGCGGGACGCGGCAGGCCCCGGGCGCTCGCGGCGTTCTCCACGCGGGTGATCGGCTCCCGGGCGTAGTAAAGCTCGTAGCGGCTGGCGGTGCCTTCTCCGCCGTCGTCGCCGGAAGAGGTCCAGGTGAACTGGAGCCCCGTCCCTGCCGCGGCCACCAGCCGCAGCGCCACCGGGCTGCCTGGGCTCGTCGTGTCTTCGACCAGCGCCCGCGCCGCGTTGAGGCGCCGCGCGGGGACGCGTCGGTCTACGGGGAGCGGCTCATCGGCGTTGTAGAGCAGGCGATCCCGGACCTGCGTCACCGTGAGGGTGGGGTAACGCGACCAGATCAACGCCGCGGTGCCCGAAACATGGGGAGCGGCCATGGACGTGCCGCTCATGTAGCCGTACTGATCGTTCGGCTGGGTGCTGAGGATGCTCACGCCGGGCGCGCTGAGATCCACGCTGGCCGCTCCGTAGTTCGAAAACCCGGCGAGGCGGTCTGCATCATCCAGGGCCGCGATGGAGAGGACGTTGTCGGAGAGGCGGTTGTAGCCGGCGGGGAACTCCGGGCGCTCGTCGTTGTTGCGGCCGTCGTTCCCGGCCGCCGCGATCACGAGGACACCGGCGTCGCGGGCCCGGCGCACCGCTTCGAGCAGGAACTGGCTGTAGGCTCCCCCACCCCAACTGCAGTTGAGGACGCGCGCACCGTGCGTTACCGCAAAGTCGATCGCCTCGATGGCGTCCGAGGTGCTGCCGTTCCCGTCGTTGTGGAGGAACTTCACCGGCATGATCCGCACCGTGGGGCTCACGCCGATCACGCCGATCCCGTTGTTTCCCCGGGCGCCGATGGTGCCCGCCACGTGGGTGCCGTGGCCGTTGTCGTCCAGCGGCTCGGCGTCGTCGTTGGCGAAGTCCCAGCCGATCACGCCTCCACCGCTGTTGCGGAGGATGTTGTCTCGCAGGTCCGGATGGTTGTAGTCCACCCCGGAGTCCAGCACCGCCACGGTCACCGAGGTGGAGCCGGTGGTGAGCTCCCAGGCGTCGAGAGCGTCGATATCGGCGTCGTTCAGCCCACCGGTTTGACCGGTGTTGTGGAGCCCCCACAACTGCGCGAACCGCGGGTCACCGGGGAGGGCGGTGGCGTGAAGAGGGTAATCCGGCTCGGCGGAGCGCACGGCGGGGTGGCCACGCAAGGCCTTCGCGAGTTGGGAGAGCCCGGGCCCACCGGCTGCTCGGAGGCGCAGCACGCGCTTCCCGCGGTAAGCGGGATCCACCTGCAGCCCAAACCGGCGCAGCGCGTCCAGGCGGGCGTTCGCGGCGGCGCCGGGGCGGAAGGAGAGGAGCAGCCCGGGGGTGCGGGCCGCGCTCGACGCAACTGCGGGGGAGAACGGGGCCGAAAGCCCCGGCCTGCCCCCGATGATCACCAGAAACTGTAGTAAGACGCCGAGCAGAGCCCAGCACCAGGATTTGGAACGACCGCTGCCCACGTGTGCCTGGTCTCCGCACCAGGCGCACTGCTTGCCCGGTCTGTTTCTATTTACGGCTGGGCCAGACCGCTATCCACGGCCGCCACAACCTTTTGTTCCTCAACCTGCGCCTTGATCTCGATCAGGTCCCGCATGGTGGGGACTTCCAGCTCCGGCCCGCGGGTGAGGGTGACGTCGATCGACTCCTTCGGAATGCTGTAGTGCACCGGGTCCATCGCGCCGAGGTACCGGAACCCCTCACTGGCCATCGCCTCGCCAATGATCTTGTTCTGCCGCCGCGGCCGCACTCGCTCCCCGTTCACGAACACGTTCACGTCCACGGCTCGCCCATCTTCGTGGGTGCTGGTGCCGGGCGCCGCCTTGACCCCGAACGTGGACCGGAGGGAGGCCTGCTCGGCCCGGGTCCGCGTGGCGGAGGTCACCATCAGGGTCACGTTGCGAGGGAGCTTGCGCACCACGCGCTGCAGCCGCTGCTTCACACTCGGCCGGAGGGCGTTCAGCCGCCGCGCGATCCGCTTGTCTACGGCAATCAGACGCGGTAGCTCGGGAGAAGGTTGCGCCATTGGCTGCACGACTACCGGCTGCTCGGGAGCGTTGAATCGGCTGGTGATCTGGGTGGGAACCGGGATCGCCAGGGCGCAAAGGACCGTGACCGACGCGGGAACCGAGACGAGCTTGGCGGCGCGTGACAGCATCAAGGGCATCTCCAATCGCAGGGGGGAAAGGCTCCGCGCGGGCGAGATGCCGGCGATGCCTGGTCGGGAAGGGTGGGAAGGTCTCGCGCTGTAAAGTCCGCTTGGTATCAGCGCGTGACTTCAATTAAGACGGCTGGAGGCGAGATGGAGTTCCCAAATCGCGTTTAAGGAGATTTCGGAGCGGGTATTAGCCGCCGCCGGTGAAGGGGCTGCCGTCCCCTCCCTTGCCGCCCCACAACCCAAGACACCCGAGCCGGTGAGGGCTCGGGTGTCGGGTAGCTGTGTAGGACGCCCCTGGTCAGGCGTTGGAGAGCGCGGTGCCGTTCAGGCGGCGCTGGTCGATCGGGAAATCGAGGGAGAGGTCCATCGGCTGGTGGGTGACGGTGACCACCGGCTCGGGCAACCGAAGCATGCCCAGGTGGTTTCCATCCAGCCGGAGCCGCGCGGAGACGAATCGTACGGGGTAAACTTGCGGAGGCACCATCGCCTCCAGCCTCCACAGGTCTTGCTGCTGGTCCGTGATATCGCAGGCGACCGGGTAGGCTTCGTCGGCGTCGTCGATCAGGGTCAGCCAGAGCCCTCGCTTCAAAGGCATTCCATCCGCTCCTCGGCGCTCGTTCGTGGGTGATTGGTGCGCGTTATGGATTCCGGATACCGCGCCTCCGGATCGCTGAAACCTGTTTATGCCAGAACTGCTCCTCCCCTGCCCCTCCCCGTTCCGGTTCCGGGACGTCGTGCTCTCTCACGGTTGGCTGCATCTGGCGCCGTTCGAGTGGTCCGACGAGACCGGAACTCTCTCTCGCATGGAGCGGCTGCCGTCCGGACAGTTGGTGCGGCTGTGGCTCACGGAGACGGAAGACGGCCTGCGGATTGCCACCGACGCGCCTGTGTCCGCACACCCGGAGGTCGTGCGGCGGGTGCGGTGGATGCTCGCGCTGGACGAGGACTTCAGCGGCTTCCACCAGCTCTGCGCCGGAGAGCCGGGGCTGCGTCACGCGGCGGAGCGGGGCATGGGCCGGATTCTGCGGTGCCCCACCGTCTGGGAGGACCTGGTGAAGACACTGTTCAGCGTGAACACCACCTGGCGCCAGACCGTGGCGATGACCCAGCACCTGGTCAACCGGTACGGCGAGCGCCGCGACGACCTGCCGCCGGCGTTCCCCGAGCCGATGGCCGTAGCCGCCGCGGATCCGGCGGAGGTGCAGCAGACGTGCCGCGTAGGCTACCGGGCGGAGCCGCTGGTGCTGCTGGCGCGAGCGCTGGCGGAGGGCCGGCTGGACCTGGAGACGCTGAAGGACCCCGCGCTGCCGACGGAGGAGGTGGA
>JAJFMS010000522.1 GCA_020696885.1 Armatimonadota bacterium
GCCTGGCCCAGTTCCGGCCTGAGGGTACGCTCGATCCCGCGTTTGGCGCTGGCGGTAAGGTCGTAGTGGACGTGGCGAGCGGCGAGGACTACTTCGCCCGGCTCGCGCTCCAGCGGGACGGCCGCGCGATGGCGGCCGGTGTTACCACCGCGCAGGTGGGCAGCGATTGGACCACCTACCCGGTGCTCTGCCGCATTACCAGCGCCGGCAAGCTGGACCGCAGCTTCGGCAAGCGCGGCGTGTTCCGAGGTGCGGCGGGAGGCAGCTTTACAGACCTCGCGCTCCAGCGGGACGACAAAGCGGTCACCGCCGGGCTGGCCGCCGGGCGACTCTCGATCTCCCGCTTCACGCGGGCCGGCAAGACCGACGCCTCGTTCGGGACACGCGGCTCGGTGGTGCTCCCCGCCGGCGGGGCCGCCGAGGCGGGAGCGATCCTGGTCGAGCCGGTGGGGAAGATCGTCGCTGCCACCGCCATGCTCGTCAGCGACACCAGCGACGAGGAGCTGGTGATCACGCGGCGACTTTCTCGCTAGAGCGGACCGCTTCGGGCGAGGTTTGCGGTTACCCGTAGTTGTGACATCACGCGGAGTTCCTTGGGCTTGGGAGAAGGTGAGCATGCACTTCGCTCGTCAACTCCTACATCGGATCGATCATTGAAGCTCCAGGAGGTCCGTTGTGACCAGGACGATTCTTGCTCTTTTCGGGACCCTCGTGGCCACGTGCGCCCATGGCGCCGTAGTAAGCGACTCGCTTGCGTCGGACTCGCGACTTGACAGAGCGGTCACCGTCTCGGCGCCTCTCGCCACCCTGGAGACGGTGCTTGGCCAGATCAGCGAACAAACCGGCGTAACGCTTTCCGCCGACAAGGCGATAGCAGAGGACACAGTGGTGGTGATCGTTCGCGATCGCCCGGCCCGTGATCTCCTGAAGCAGTTGGGGCTTGCGCTCGACTATGCCTGGAAAGCTGAGAGGTCCACGCCGGTCACCTATCGCCTCTACGAACCGGATGAAGCGAAGGCGAAATCGAAGACCCTGGCTCGAGAGTACCGTGCCGCGGCGGGAGCAGAGCTCGATCACCAGCTCAAGTTGACGCTCAAGTATGTTGAGAAGTATCGAGCCATGCCGTACCGCGACGTCGTGGCTGACGTTAATCGTCTCCGGGACGAGAGTATGCAGCTCCCCGTGGGCCTCGAGCGGTTGGCTGCTGAACGAGAGCTCTTCGCCGCCGAGCGTGCCCACGAACCGACGACCACCTGCCTGTGGACTGCCTATGCTTCCCTTCCCGCCGCGGTGCAGCAGCAGATACTGGAGGGCCGCCGGACGGTGATGGCCAGTACTCGACCTGCAAGCCTCCGGATGCCCCCCGACACCCTGGAAGCTCTTCGCTCGGCGCGGCAGTTCGAGGTGACTCGCGCCAGCGGAAAGGCCGTACCCCCTCCTGCTCGACAGACGGAAGACGAGACGATCGACTTCCTCACCGGCATGCGTTTCGGGCGGCTCGTGCTCGACGTCCGGGGCCGTTACCTGGGCGATGGCCCGCGTCCAGCAGCCTCACTTCCGTGGTTCACCCTGTCGCCCAGCCAGGTGATGTACGGAACGCCGTTCACGGACAACCTGCCTGGTCGGGTGGCTACGGACATGCCCGATACGCTTAATCGGCGGGTCTCGCGAACCCTCGCTCCAGTTCGTGGGCGACGCCTACTTCAAGGCGCTGCGGCCGCTGCCGCAGACCGGCGCTTTGCCGCCCGGAGCGTCCGCCGGTTTCGACCCCGCGGACCGATCACTATTCCGTCTCACGGCCCGCAGCTCTCGTGAGGGTGGGGTACCCCTGCGAGACGTGCTGGCCGAGCTGGCGAACCGGGGCAACGTCAACATCCACGTAGGCCGAGACGGATGGCTGCGGTTCCGCAGCTCGGTCTTTTTCAATGACCGGACCGCGCAGCTCGATCCGAGAGTAGTCCGGCAGCTTTATGAGCCGGTTGCAAGTGGGCAGCCCTACACGCGTGAGACCGCGATGGCCATCGCCCGGCGCTTAAGCTACCCACAAGTGGAGGCGTTGACCGCGGAATATCTCGCCTTTCTCCCGGAGCAACGACTGGTGTGGCGTATGCGGACCTCCTGGGAGAGCTGGAGAATGATCGGGAGTCTGACGGACGAGCATCGCCAGAAGTTCTGGTCGCGCCAGGCACTGCGCTACGCTGCCCTCACTGCGGACGAGAGGGCAGCGTTGGGGAATGTGCTCGAAGGCTTCTCGAACCGGGTGGGAGGTCTGCCAATCGATCTGGACGTGGGTCCTAAGGAACGAGGCGCGCTATTCATCGCCCTGGGCTCTCCTCGACGTAACGAGTTTGAAGCCTTCCAATTGCTGCTTCCGGGCTTTGACCAGCCGCTATTCCATCAGGATCTCCAGGTGCCTGAGACTGCTAAACCATGATGAGTGACACCAGTGGTATTCAAGCCTCGGAGAGTGCAGGGGATGCCTCGCGATCACTGCACTCCGAGGTGTCATGTCCAGCATCCATTCGGGCATGGGCGCTCCGCAGCCCGTTATGCCGGAGTTCAAGCGCTGGGTAAAGCCGGACCCGCGGGCGGCGGAGAAGCTGGTCCCGCGCTCTCGCGATTGATGGCCTTGCCGCGAGCATCCAGAAGTGGGTAGAACGAAGACGGCCCCGGGGCGATCCTCCCCTGGGCCGCTATTCCGTTGGTTCGAGCCGTGGGCCAGGACCTCCTGATCCCACGCCAGGAGGGGTGCCGGATGGAAGACGCAGGACTGAAGGATCGCTACCAGCGCGAAGGGTACCTGGTCTTCCCCTCGGTGCTCCCGCCCGATCTGGTCAGGGCGGCCAGCGAGCATGTGGAGTGGCTGCAGCGGCAGCACCCGGACGTGCGGCCGGAGTCCCTGCATTACCACCTGATGTGGGACGACCCGTTCTGGTTCCGGCTGGTCAGCGATCCACGGATCCTGGACCTCGTCGAGGCGATCATCGGTCCGAACATCGCGCTCTTCGCCACCCACTACATCTGCAAGCCGGGCGGCGACGGCCTGCCGGTGCTGTGGCACCAGGACGGCTCCTACTGGCCGCTGGAGCCGATGGACGTGGTCTCCGCCTGGCTGGCGGTGGACGACAGCACCGTAGAGAACGGCTGCATGCGGGTGATCCCCGGGTCTCACGGCGGGCCGCTGCTGGATCACCGGCAGCACGACCAGGCCGCCGTGCTCCATACGGAAATCGACGCGCAGCCCCCACCGCCGGTGCGGGCTCACCATCCGCTACATCCCCACCACCACCCGCGTGACGAAGGATGACTGGCACACCTACCTGCTGCGAGGCGAGGCCGTGGAGGGGATCAACAACTACTCCGAGCCGCCGATCTTAGACACAGAGGGACACAGATTTAGACAAGAAAGAACACAGAAGGAAGGGGAACGGAATTCTACGTAATAGCGACAGGCTGGTGTAATCCCCTTACCATTCCCCATCTGTGTCTCTTCTTGTCTAAATCTGTGTCCCTCTGTGTCTAAATCTACTTCTCAGCGCAGAAGAGGATCCGGCCGATGGCGATGTCGCCTTCGCGGCCGCTTTCCACCCCGGGGAGCGCGTCCTTGGGGGAGCAGTCATCCACCATCACGCTGTAGAACTTCACGGGGAACTTGCTGATGGTGGCGGAGGGGTCGCTGCCCTCGGTGTCGCGCAGCGTGCGGGTGTCGATGTAAACGCTCTTCCAGCCGGACCAGTCGATCAGCATCGTGGCCCAGGTGGCCTGCCAGGGATGGTCCTGGCCGTCCAGCATCCGCACCCGCAGCAGGTTGTTGGACCCATCTCCGAACACGTCCAGGATCAGGGTGCCGTGACCCTCGCCGGCCGGGATCGTCTTGGCGAACTCCACCGAGGCGTCGCCGGAGTTTTCGTACTTGTACTGGAGCGTGAGGACCGAGGTGTCCTTGCCGCCGCGGGGCCGAAGCGTATCGCTGATCTCGCCGCCCACGGCGCGGTTGCGGATGGCCCGCCAGCCGTCCTTCTGCACCGCCCCGCCGGAGTCCAGCAGCGTGTTCACCTTGCCGAACTTGGTCTCGGCCACGAGGTTGTCCACCATCATCTCGCCCTTGCGGGTGCCGCCCTGGATCCGCTGCAGCCGCACCGCTTCCAGCGTGAGCGGCAGGTCCAGCACGCCGTTGGCCCTGGCGCCGGTGCGCGTGGCCAGGCGGGGCTCCAACGGCACCGAGATCTTCTTCCAACCGGTCCAGTTCACCGGCGCCAGCCAGGTAAAGGTCTCCCCGGTCCGGTCCTTCAGCCGCAGGCCCACCGCGTTCTTGCTGTTGTCGCCGTAGATCATCATGCTGATCCCGGTGAGGCTGCCCGGCAGGCTCTGGCCGGTGGTGGCGCCCCGCAGGCCGGGGCCTACCTCGATGCCGTGCGTGGCATTGAAGGCGGCGCCGAACTCGTACTCGAACTTGAGCGCCTTGTTCGCGTCGGTCCCTTCCAGCTCCGCCTTCTCCGCGCCGATCGTGGCGTCGGACGCGTTCTGCTTGTCCTCTTTCCAGAGGTACGGCCGGGAGCCGAGGGTCGTCCCCTCGAAGTCTTCCAGGATCAGCGGCGGAGTGGCCCCTTCGGCTTCCTGAAAGCTGAAGCCGGCCCGGGATCCGGCAAGGAGGCAGGCGCCGGCCACCAGGACGGCGCAAAAACAGGCGGTCTTCGAATTCGGCATCACTTACTCCCGGGGGTTGGCGCTGGGGTTTCGCGGCGGGGTTGGTCCCACCTTCGCTATCGTCCTACGTAGGCCCACGCCTCCCTGTCACAGGACAGAACGGGAACGGGCCGCGGCAGCGATCGGCTACAGGTAGATTATCGGCTCATCCGGCCCCCGAAGGGTGGAGCCCGTGGGCTTCCGCGACGCAACGCGGTCTCGAACTCTTGTTCGAAACCGGACGCCGTGGTATGATCGACTGTCCGCGGGGACAATTTCCGGCGGGCATTTTTGTGCCTGCCAATTCGTGACCGCAGGCCGAACAGACTCCATGTCAGACCAGAACCATCAAATACAACGGCGCCGGACCTTCGCCATTATTTCGCACCCGGACGCCGGTAAGACCACCCTCACCGAGAAGCTGCTCCTGTACGGGGGCGCTATCGAGCACGCCGGTTCCGTCCGGGCTCGCAAGAACCAGCGCAAAGCCACCTCGGACTGGATGGCGCTGGAGCAGCAGCGCGGCATCTCCATCACCTCCACGGTGCTCCAGTTCGAGTATGAAGGCTTCATGCTCAACCTGCTGGACACCCCGGGCCACCAGGACTTCAGCGAAGACACCTACCGCACGCTGACCGCCGCGGACAGCGCGGTGATGTTGATCGACAACGCCAAGGGCGTGGAGCCGCAGACCAAGAAGCTGTTCCAGGTGTGCCGCCAGCGCGGGATCCCGATCTTCACGTTCATCAACAAGCTGGACCGCCCGGGCCAGGAGCCGCTGGAGCTGCTCTCCGAGATCGAGGAAGTGCTGGGTATCCGCACGGTGCCGGTGAACTGGCCGATCGGGGACGGCACGGACTTCCGCGGTGTTTACGACCGTGTTACTCGGGAAGTGCACCTCTTCGAGCGCACCGAGCACGGTGCCCGCCGCGTGCCGGTGAAGGCGACCGACCTTTCCGATCCGGCGTTCGAGCGGCTGCTCGGCGCCGCGCGCTACACGAAGCTCCGGGACGAGATCGAGCTGCTCGACGGCGCCGGCGAGGACCTGGACCAGGAGAAGATCGACCGGGGCGAGATCTCCCCCGTCTTCTTCGGCAGCGCCGCCACCAACTTCGGCGTGGAGCTGTTCCTCAACTCGTTCGTGGACATGGCCCCTGCGCCGGCCGCGCGGCAGACCGCGGAGCGCGCGGTGGAGCCGGAGGAGCCGGAGTTCCGCGGCTTCATCTTCAAGATCCAGGCGAACATGGACCCGAACCACCGGGACCGCATCGCGTTCATGCGCGTGGTTTCCGGGAAGTTCGAGCGGGACATGAGCGTGCAGAACGCGCGGCTGGGCCGCCAGGTGCGCCTGACCCGCCCGCAGAAGCTGTTCGCGCAGGACCGGGTGATCATGGAAGAGGCCTACCCCGGCGACATCGTCGGCCTCACCAACCCCGGCGTCTTCCAGATCGGCGATACCCTCTGCACCGGGCAGCCGGTGCAGTTCAAGGGGATGCCGCGCTTCGCCCCGGAGCACTTCGCGGTGCTGCGGAACAAGCGGATCGAGAAGTACAAGCAGTTCCAGAAAGGCATCGAGCAGCTCGGCGAAGAGGGCGTGGTCCAGGTCTTCTACGACGTGGACGCCGCCCGCCGGGAGCCGATCCTCGCCGCCGTCGGCCGCCTGCAGTTCGAGGTGGTCCAGTTCCGCCTGATGAGCGAGTACGGCGTGGAGACGATCCTGGAGTCGACTCCCTACAGTCACGTGCGCTGGCTGGACGGGGATGCGGACGCGCTCAAAACCATGCGCTTCTTCCACGGCTCCCGGCGAGTGGAAGACAACTCCGGCAACTCCGCGGCGCTGTTCGACGGCGATTGGAGCCTCAACTACATGCAGGAGCAGCACCCGAAGGTGCGGTTCCTGAACCTTCCGGCCTCTGCACTCGCCTCTGCCGCGAATTAGCAGTCCCCTCCGTTCTAACGCTCGTTAGCTGGTAGGGCGGGCGGTCCCTCTCCGCCCCGGCAGGGGTTGGTTTTGGCCTCGGCCAGGCATGGCTTGGCCGAGGGGGTGCGAGCCCGACACGAGGGATTGGAAATCACCTCGCTGGGTGCCTGCGGCCAGTCGTCCTCCGGACGGGATGCCCCTTTAGTCCAGACGAGCAAGCGTGCGCGGTCATTTACTCGTTAATCCACAACGCACCGGGCTACTCGACCGAACGCCCGTAAACGGGTCTCCCGCTGGCTGCCCACAGGCCCCTTGAGGGGCGTTCGGTCGGATAGGCAGGTCGTTCACGGCCTGCCGGGCGTAGAGCTTGCAACCAGTAGTCGTGCGATCGGAACAGTATGATGTCGCTAGCGCGCGTGTCGGGGGAGAATGGCATCGAGGTCCACCTCATCGGAGCGGAAGGTTGGGACGACTTCGAAGCGGTAGCGAAGTGGCTCGAGAAGAGTTGCGATGCCGTAGTGGTCGACAGATTGGATGGCATCTGCACGCGCACCTGGAAGTTCGAGATCCAAGGCGAGGAGGTGACCCTGAAGCATCACGACGACATCGGAGACTACCTCGTCTGTCGCACGGAAACCGAGGCCATTCGGGACATGCTGGGGGATCTGGAGCGGCGAATACCTTAGCTATGGAGCCGGCACGAGAACGACCTGCCGCGCCGTGAACCCCGGTGCCGTATCGCGAGC
>JAJFMS010000523.1 GCA_020696885.1 Armatimonadota bacterium
CGCCAATGGGGGCGCCTTCCGGGCCTGGCACTCCTCGCCCTGGCGGGGTGTGCCCTCCTGACGCCCCAGGAAGCCCCGGGGGCCGGGGGCCTCACCGCCTACTCTTATCAGCCCCGTCTGGGCGCCCCCGGCGCCTTCATCCGCGTGGAGTGGAGCCGCCCGAGCTCCGTTCCCAGCAGTTACATTCTGGGGTACGTCGCCTGGCGGGGAAGCTCCTTCTCGCCGGTGCAGGTGGTGGGCGGCCTGGACACGGACGCGCGCCACAGCTTCCTGGACAGCGAGGCCACCCGGAACGTGACCGCGTGGGACGGCACCCCCGGCTCGGACGACGCCGGCGGGCGGACCGTCTTCCAGAGCGTGCCGGGTCTCGTGCCGGGACAGTTCTACTCCTATCAGATCGCCGCCGCCTACGTGAACGGCCTCCAGGACCGGGATAACGACGGACAGCCGGACGGGGGGAACTTCATGTCCCCGCTCTCCATGCGCAGCCCGTTCGTCACGGCCATCTCCCCGCCGCGCATCTTCCAGGTAGACGGACAGGCTCCGGGCGGCGCCACGCAGGTGGACCTGGATTCGTTCACCCTGGAGTGGGAGCAGACCCCGGGCGCGGACACCTACGAGATCTGGATCAGCCGCAACCCGAACTTCAAGGGCACCAAGCTCCGGATCAAGCCGCCGAAGACCCTCCCGATCGACCTGGGCGGCCCCCCGACCGTGAGCACCACCATCAGCGCCAATCGGGGCAGCCTCCGCCGCTCGTCGCTGCTCTACGTCACGGTGGGCGCCCGAAACTCCCGGGATAAGTACAAGCCGCGGCCGTTCGGCGCGATCTTCAGCGCTCCGGTAGCCGTGCAGGTGGAAGGCTCGCCGCCGCCGCCTCCGTAGCTCCGCGGCATGGGAAATTGGACATGATTAACGGGATTTACAGGATGGGAAGGCGTCGGAACGGACACCGCCACTGCGGATCTTCGAACGCTCTTACCATCCTGTAGATCCTGTCCGATTTTCTCCTGGTTCCCTTTTCGCGCTTTTTCGCGTGTTTCGCGGGCAACTCCCCACCTATTCTCCGGGTGGTGATGCCGGGATCGGCCGCGTACTAGCATTCGCCGGTTCGGACGATGCGGGTAGGGGGAGGTTCTCCACGCCGGAGGCTTCCAGCTTTCGGACCGCCTCCAGGATCACCCGGCGGGTGAGCGCATCCCCCTCACCGGCGCCGCCGAGGCGTTCGCGAAGCGGCCGCAGCGCCCCGGGCCTGCCGAGCTCCCCAAGCGCCGCAGCCGCGCTTCTACGAACCACGTAGGACTCGTCGAGGAGCGCGCGGCAGAGTGGCGCTACGCCCTGCGCGTGGCCCAGCGCCCCAAGCGCTTCCGCGGCGACGGCGCGCACGTCGGCGTTGATGTCGACTTCGAGGGCGTGGGTGAGTGGCCCCACGGCGCGCTCATGCTTGAGCCGCCCCACCGCCCGCGCCGCAGACCGGCGTACGTCCTGGACCTGGTCCGCGATCACCGCGCAGAGCGGCTCCAGCGAGCGCGGGTCCGCCAGTCGTTCCAGCGCCTTCGCTGCATCTCTCCGGATCACGCCACGCGGGTCCTGCAGCGCGTCGCAGAGGGCGGGCACGCCGCACGGGTCGCCGAGCGAGGCCAGCGCCTCGGCCGCGGCGAAGCGCGTGGTCAGCGATGGGTCGTTCAGCCCGTGGGCGAGCTCTGCCACCGCCTCTCGCCGCGCCAGGGCCTGCGCCGCGATCCGGCACACCTCGAGCTCGGAGTCCCGGAGCGCCTGGCACAGCGGTGCGGGGTCTTCCAGGTCCGGGCGCTCCCCCAGCGCGGTAGCCGCGGCGGCGCGAACGTCGACGTGAGGATCGTGAAGGGCGCGGCAGAGCGGCTCCAGCACCTCCGGCACCCGGAGGTGCGCCAGGGCTCGCACGGCCGCCGTGCGTACGGCAGGATCGTCCCGGGCGAGGGACTCACAGAGGCCCTCGAGGGAGCCGAGCTTCCGGAGCCCCTTTACCGCCGACAGGCGTACCAGCGCATCGGTATCATGCAGCGCCCGGCGCAGCGGCTCGGCCAGAGTGGGGTCGTCCAGGGCGCTCAACGTCGCGGCAGCGCTCCTGCGGATCAGCACGTCCCGCTCGTCCAGCGCACTGCACACCAGGCTCACTGCATACTGATGACCGCGGCGGGCTAGGGCTTCCGCTGCGGCGAGCCTCGCGACCAGTGGGCTGGCCTCGAACGTCGACCAGAGCGGCTCCAGGGCCTTCAACTGCGCGAGGGATTCCGCGGCACTGCTCCGCACCTCGTGCGAGTCATCACGCAGGGCGCGGGCGAGCGCCGGCGCGGCATTCCGGTCGTTGATGAGCCCTAGCGAGGTGGCGGCGGCGGCTCGTACCGTGGGGTGCGTGTCCATCAGCGCCTGGCAAAGCGGCTTCACAGCCTTCGCGCCGCCCAGCCGGCCGAGGGCGGTGGCTGCCGACCCCCGTACCGCGGCCTCGGAATCCCGTAGCGCGCGGTGCAAGGGTCCCGCCACCCGCGTATCTGCCGTCTCCCCCAGCGCTCGCGCCGCGCGGCTTCGCACGGCGGGTTCGTCGCTATGCAAGTCGGTGAGAAGTGCGTCGCGGTCGCTCATGGGCAGTCACGCAGGGAATGATGCGGGGCGCTGCTTTCGGTGGTAGGCTTAGGTGATGATACCGTGGTGCGCGCCGCCGCGGTAGGTCGCCCCGGCCCCGCCGAATTGAAGGTCACCCTTCGCGCAAGGAAGCGCCATGCAGGAAGTTAACGCCCTCTCCGCCCGTTTTGCCGAGGTGTTCGCCCCGGACCTGGAGATCGAGCAGATCGCCACCGGCTTCCGGTTCACCGAAGGCCCGCTCTGGGACACCCGGAACGATACGCTCTACTTCAGCGACATCCTCGCCAACCGGATCTACCGGTGGACCGACGGCGGCGAAGGCGTGGAGGTGTTCCGCACGCCCAGCGGCAAGTCCAACGGCCTCACCTGGGACCTGGCGGGCCACCTGCTGGCCTGCGAGCACCTGAACCGCCGGGTCACGCTCACCCTGGCGGACGGCACGATCGTGGAGCTCGCCAGCCGGTACCAGGGGAAGCGCCTCAACAGCCCGAACGACCTGGTGGTCCACTCGGACGGCTCGGTCTACTTTACCGACCCGCCTTACGGCATCCTCTCGGACGACTTCGGGGCGATCACTGACCAGGAGCAGCCCCATAACGGCGTCTACCGGATCCGCCCCGGCGCCGACGAGCCGGAGCTGCTGCTCACGGACTTCGACCGGCCAAACGGCCTGGCGTTCAGCCCCGACGAGGCGCGCCTCTACATCGCCGACACGTCTCGCTACCAGATCCGCGCGTTCGACGTGGCGGAGGACGGCAGCCTCTCGGGCGGTGACGTCTTCGCGCAATTCCGCGAGGAAGACGGCGTGGGCCGCCCGGACGGAATGAAGGTGGACCAGGCCGGCAACGTCTACACCACCGGCCCCGGCGGGCTCTGGGTAGTGGCTCCCGACGGCGAGGTGCTGGGCCACCTCCGCTTCCCCGAGAAGACCGCCAACTGCGGCTGGGGAGACGCGGACCTGCGAAGCCTCTACGTCACCGCCAGCACCTCGGTCTACCGCGTGCGTACCCTGATCTCCGGTATCCCACCGCGCCGGGGATAGCCGGCGCGGTGGTGGAGTGGTGGAGTTGGTGGAGTGGTGGAGTAGCAGGCACCAATACTCCAGTTCTCCATTACTCCATTACTCCGTCCTCATTAGTGGTTTCTGCGCCCATTAGCACTGCTCAGACCCGCAGGTAGATACGCTGCTTGTACAGGAACCGTAGGAAGAGCCACTTCACGGTAAGCACGGCGACCCCGAGCACAATCGGGGCCAGCGTCCCGGCGTACTGCGCCGCCCCGCCGGCGAAGAACTCCGCGATCTTGCCGAAGTCGACGATCCGCTGGCCCAGGTAGATGGTGATCGGGTTCAGGCCGATCACCGCGAAGAAGTAGGCCCACCGCTTCGCGCCGCGCACGTCGATGATCCAGTAGAAGGCGCCGAGGATGATGGCGCTCCAGCCGCCCGCCACCAGCGTGTAGGAGCTGGTCCAGACCTTCTTGATCACCGGGAACCAGGGGCTCCACGCATAACCCAGCGCGATGCAGACCGCTCCGGCCACGAACAACCCCGCCGCCTTCTGCCGCGGCTCCCTGGGCCCGCGCAGCCACTGCCCCGCGAAGATGCCGAGGAGCGCGG
>JAJFMS010000524.1 GCA_020696885.1 Armatimonadota bacterium
AGATCGCGGAGATGGTGTACATCACCGCGCTGTTTGCGTTTTTCAACCGCGTGGCGGACGCTTTCGGCATCGACAGCCAGGGCTACGGCGGCCCGCGACCCACGTGGGAAGAGCCCGCCTGAGCCTCCTCGTGGCCGTCTGCCGGCCATCGGGTCCTGCTTCCACCGTAGCCGCTCCGCCCGTGGTGGGCACTGCGTGATCCGCCGTGCTGGGCATTCGGTGAGCAAACTATTGTTTGCGTATCACCCACAAAATCTGATACAATTTGACACGGGAATATGACACGGCGAACTGGATACATAGGCAAACAGGATGACGATGGAAAGCAAGCGGCCCGCTCGGCGAGAGCGGCCGGAGCCGGAATGGGTGCGTGGTAAATGTCCCCGCTGCGGGGAGTCTCTGGTTTCCAACTGCTATTACGTGGCCGGACGCGGGTACCTGGTGCTCTGGGAGTGCTGGGCGTCGCTGGGCAGTGATCCGGCCTGCGATTATCGAAGAGTGCTGTAACGTAGGGTCCTGATGGCCGCAGCGGTGCGATTGCTGCGGAGTCCCGGAGACATCCGGGCAGCGCTCCCCGCGTGCAGTCGCCGTCTTCGGTAGGTGCTGCCCGGATGCCCCGAAGAGCCGGGAAGGCTTGCTGAACCACAGCAGTCTTGCCGGCACTCACGGGTGGCGGCACCACGAGCGGGGAGGCGTTCCGAGCCCGGTGGGAGATCCCTCGCCGGAGACACGTGCGGCGCGCCAGAGCAGGTTCCGTCTCGGGATGACTCATTAATGGGGGAAGCTCATGCCTGGCTCCACGCTCGCAGTAACCCCGGGCCGTTGCCTCGCGTTTAGGAGTGTGGCACACTCAGAGGGACGGCCTCGTCACCTCCTCTCGTTCGCTCACTCCCGATGCTGCGCATACTTCGACAACTCTCCGCGGAAGAAGCCCGGCAGGTGGCGGCTCACGCCGGCGCCCGGCCCGGGGCCGCGCCGGAGGAACTGATCCGCACGCTCTCCCGTGCCTGCGGAGCCAACGTCTGGGGCCTCTTCCCGGCCCAGACGGACGACGTGCTCCTGGACTACGCCGGGAGGCGGCTAGGGATGCTGCCGATGACTGGCGGCCTGCGGGCCGTGCCGTCGCGGGAGCGCGCCATCCTGGCGTACTACGTCCGCCAGGCGTGGGAATCCGCGGACGACGATCGCCGCCGGCTGGTGCTCCGGCTGGCGCTGGACGCGTGGGACAGCGCCACGCTGCCGCGGCCGGAGGTGCCCGCCAATCCGATCGGGGAGACGCTGCACATCGCGCTGGAGGCGTTCCTGCAGCACTCCGCGGGCTGCCGGGCCCTGGCGTCGGCTACGGAGAACGCCGCGCTCACGCTGCCGCTCCCATCGCCGCCCCTGGGCCGTATCGGCATCCCTTACACCGTGGGCGCCGCGGGTCACCTGGCCCTGTACGGGGTGCTGCTGGTGCTGTGGCGCGCCCGGGCCCGGCTCCTCCGGGACAAGCGGATGCAGCGCTTCGAGCTGGAGCGGCAGCTCCGGCAGGTGGAGTCGCTGCTCACCGTGCGGCAGCGCAACCTGGCGGCGGCTACTACGTCCTGGACCGTCGACCCGCGCAGCGGTCTCTCGCTAACGGCGGCGGCAGCGGTCTCGGTGGGGGTCCACACCGCGCTGGCTTCCGCCGCCGCGGTCTCCATCATCCCGGCCCTGGCCGTCGGTACGGCGGGAGTCATCTGGTCCGTCTGCGCCGCTACCGCCGGCGGGCAGGCGAACACGGACCCGCGGGTCACGCAGATGCACGCGCAGATCCAGGCGTTCCGCGTCCAGATCGGGCAACTCGACCGGGACCTGTTCGAGCTGGAGATCGAGTAGCCAGTATTACTGATCCGAGCATTAACTACTAAAGTCCCAGGAGTGTTGGAGTAGGGGAGTAATGGAGTAGCAGGCACCACTACTCCAGTTCTCCACTACTCCATTACTCCGTCCCCGTTAGTGGTTTCTGCTCCCATCAGTACTGAGAGCGGACCCACTCCAGCCCGAACCGCGCCAGGGTGATCCGCTCGTAGGCGCTCGTCGTGCCTCGCTCGTAGAGGCAGCCGATGGAGCGATTCGGCAGCGTCGCCAGGCAGGAGTAGGCCGAAGGCCCCGCGTCCAGCACGCGGGAGAACGGCCAGGTCTTCCCCTCGTCCGTGCTCAGGCGCACGGTCAGGTTCTCTCGCTTGAGGCCGGCCGGGTTGGAAAAGAGCAGCCGGTCCGGACCACGGCCGGCGCCGCCGCTGTAGCGGATGAGGCTGGCCTGGCACACCGGCTCGATCAGGGTGGAGTCCAGGGAGATCTCGCCCCAGGTCTCGCCGCCGTCCTTGCTGGTGGACACGGCACGACGACCTTGCCCGTGGTAGCTGCGCATGTTCATCAGCACCGAGCCGTCTCGCAGCTCCACCGCCTGGCATTCGTTGGTTTTGTCTCCCACCGCCTGGCCGCGCTTCCAGGTGGCGCCGTGATCATCGCTGTAGATCGCGTGGGAGCGGCGCTCCTTCGTCACGGCTACGCTGTGGTCGCAGGGGATCAGCAACCGCCCGCTGCGGAGCTGGATTCCCACGCCGGGTCCGGTGGCGTACCAGGTCCAGTCCGGCGCCTTCGTGGTCGCGGTGATGTTCCGGGGCCGGGACCAGGTCTCGCCGTCGTCGTCGCTCTGCATCACCCAGCACTCGCGGCTGGCCTTGCTGGTCCGGGCGATGATCTGCGCCTCGGTATCTTCACCCAGGTTTCGGGTAAGGAGCAGCCAGATCGTGCCGGTGGAGCGATCGATTACGGGGCAGGGGTTGCCGAAGGTGTTCGCGCCGTCGTCCGCCACCGCCTGGAGCGGCCCCCAGGTCTTGCCGCCGTCCGTGCTTCGTTTCAGCACCGTATCGATGTCGCCGCTGTCGCTGCGACCGCCCTTACGGCCCTCGCAGAACGCCAGCAGCGTGCCGCGCTTCGTGACGATCAAGGCCGGGATGCGAAAGGTGTTGTAGCCCTCGGTGCGAGCGACGAATACGTCCTGCGTCGAAGGTTCCGGGAACGCGCTACCGGCACGGGACGTTGAAGTGCCGGCAAGCGCGGCGAGAAGCAGTCCGAGGGCTAACGTGGTTCGCACGGGTCAACTCCGAAGGGACGGGAGCACGGATGGGATTACCTTGCGCGGGTCGCCATGACGGTGGGGGAGCGGTGTCCCGGCCGATCCTCACCGCCGGGGAGCACCCAGGAGCCGTTCCACCGGACCAGGTTGGTGGTCACCAGGGAGGCGGGCAGTGTCCCCACGCGTGACCAGCGATCGGTCGCCGGATCGTAGGCCAGCACGTCCCGGGAGAAGCCGGGGTGGCGGTCCTTCAATTCCTGGACGCGGGACGCGAGCTCGCCGTCGTCGCCGCCGAACACCAGTACGCGGCCGCCGGCGTCACCAATGGCGGGAGCGGCGGTGACGGGGCGCGGGAGGTCGGCGATCCGCTTCCAGCCCTTCCCAGGCGTCAGGCGGTACGCGTCCCGCAGGTACTCGCGGACCGGCTTGCCGTCCGGGCCCGGATGGAGGGCGCAGCCGCCCAGCAGGTAGAGGGAGTCGCCCGCCGCGGCCAGCGCCGGAAGGATGCGCGCCGGCCCCGGGCAGGGCGGCTGCTCTTCCCACTCGCGATCCAGTCGCGCTAGATCGAGCTTCCAGCAGGTGCTCTGCGCGGGGCCATCCGGCCGCTCCTGGCCGCCGGTGACGAAGACCGCCGCGTCGAGCAGCGCCGCGGCGTGGAAGGCACGAGCAGCGGGAAGGGGAGCCCACCACGTCTCCTGCTCCAGTTGGCCGTCCCGCCAGCGCAGGCGAGAGATCGAGCGGCTGTGGCGCCGTGCATCCCCGCCGCCGATGCATACCAGCGCGTCGGGCAGGGTGATCGAGGCGCCGTACGCCAGGCGCTGCTGCAGCGAGTAACCGGTTAGCCAACTCCGGCTGCCGGGCTCCAGCACGGCCACCTGGTCGGTCCAGACCTTCTGACCGCCCTCGAACAGGGGCCGGGGGAAGTAGGCGCCGCCCGCGACGATGAGCGCGCGACCGCTCGCGCCGGCGAAGTGACCGCTCACGGCGAGGGGGAGCGACGGAAGCTCACTCCACCGGAGCTGGTCATCCGCAACCGCCGGACGCGTCACCAGCACGCCGCCGAGTGCGCCAATGAAGGCACGACGTGAGACGATCACCTACGCGGTTTCCGGGAACAGCTCCGTCCGGAAGAC
>JAJFMS010000525.1 GCA_020696885.1 Armatimonadota bacterium
GAGGAAGTGATCCTGCGCCAGCAGCAGGACCTGTTGGAGCTCTCCACGCCGGTGGTGCAGTTGTGGGACGGTATCCTCGCCCTGCCGATCATCGGCACGCTGGACAGCAACCGCACCCAGATCGTGATGGAGTCACTGCTCCAGACCATCGTGGAGACCGGCGCGGAGATCGCGATCATCGATATCACCGGCGTTCCCACCGTGGACACGCTCACCGCCCAGCACCTGCTGAAGGCCGTTTCCGCTGCCCGACTGATGGGCGCGGATTGCATCATCAGCGGAATCCGGCCGCAGATCGCCCAGACCATCGTGCACCTCGGGGTGGAGCTGGGCGAAGTGACCACGAAGTCTACGATGAAGTCCGCGTTCCAGTTAGCGCTGAAACGGCTCGGCAAGTCGCACGGGCTGTAACCGCCACTACCTGGAACGAGGACCTAAATGGAACGCATTCCCATCCTCCGCATGGGGGGTTACCTGCTGGTGACCATCCAGGTGGACATGTACGATCGCCTGGCCCTGACGCTCCAGGATGATCTCGCCGAGCAGGTCTCGCGCACCGGCGCCCGGGGCGTGCTCATCGATATCTCGGCCCTGGAGATGGTGGACTCGTTCATCGGTCGCATGCTCGCGAACATCGCGGGCATTGCCCGGGTGCTGGACGCCGCCACCGTGGTGGTAGGGATGCAGCCGGCCGTAGCCATCACCCTGGTGGAGCTTGGCCTCTCTTTACGAGGAGTCCGCACCGCGCTCAACGTGGAGCGCGGGATGGCGCTCCTGCAGCGGGATCTCCTCGCATCAGAGGAGGTCATGCATGCCGATCACCAGGGATGAGACGATGCCGCTCCACGGGGAGGCCGACGTGGTCCATGCGCGCCAGGCGGTGCGGAAGTGGACCCTGGAGCTGAAGTTCAGCCTCGTGGGCCAGACCAAGCTGGTGACCGCAGCCAGTGAGCTGGCACGCAACACTATCACCTATGGCGGCGGCGGCACGATGCGTATGCAACTGCTGGAAGAGGGCCTCCGCCGCGGCCTGCGCCTGATCTTCGAGGATCAGGGGCCCGGCATTCCGGACGTGGAGCTGGCGCTCCGGGACGGTTACACCACCGGACGGGGCCTGGGATTGGGCCTGAGCGGCTCCAAGCGCCTGGTAAACGAGTTTGAGCTCGTCTCCACGGTCGGAGTAGGCACCCGGATCACCGTCACCAGTTGGAAGTGAGATTTGATGCACGGTTCTGTAGCAATCGCCGTGGTGGAGAGCAGTCAGATCGGCGAAGCACGGCGGGCGGGCGCCCGGGTGGCGGCCGTTGCCGCGCTGGGAGAGACCCAGTCCGGTAAGCTCGCGCTCGTCGTCACAGAGCTCGCGCACAACCTGGTTCGGCATGCCACCGGAGGGCAGATCGTGCTTCGGTTGTGTGAGGAGCCGGGTCGCCAGGGCGTGGAAGTGCTGGCGCTGGATACCGGTCCGGGGATCTCCGACATCCCCCGAGCGTTGGGCGACGGCTACTCCACCGCGGGCACTGCCGGTGAAGGCTTAGGTGCGGTACGGCGGCTGTCCGACGACTTTGATCTCTATTCCGTGCCCGGCCAAGGGACGGCTCTCCTGGCCCGGATCTGGGCGAATTCCGCCTCCGCAGCGTCCCACCCGGCGCCGGAGCTGTTGATCGGTGCGGTCTGTTTACCGATCGCAGGCGAGTCCCGGTGCGGCGACGCCTGGGCTGCGGACCAGAAGCCCCGGCGCACCATGCTGGCGCTGGTGGATGGCCTCGGTCACGGGCCACTTGCCGCCACCGCTGCAGAGGAAGCCATTCGCGTGGTTCTGGCTCACCCAGATCGCAGTCCGGTCGAGATCCTGGAGGCCGCACACGCGGCGCTGCGCCCTACCTGCGGCGCGGTGATGGGCGTGGCCGAGATCCGGACCGACCTGGGAGAGCTGCGCTGGGCCGGCGTGGGCAACATCTCCGGGGAGATCCATACCGGCGAGAGTAGTGTTCACCTGGTCTCTCGCAATGGCACCCTGGGCTATCAGGTGCGTAAGATCCAGGAGTTCGTCTACCCCTGGCAGCCGCGCAGCCACCTCTTGCTCCACTCGGACGGGATGGCCACCCTCCGGGAGCGCGATCGCTACCCCGGTCTCTGGTGTCGAGACCCGGCGTTGGTAGCCGGCGTGCTCTACCGGGACTACCGGCGCGTTCGAGACGACTTTACCCTGGTCGCTTCCCGCCGGGCTGGCGCTCCTCCGCCGGTCGGGCCATGAGACTGGGCTTGATTACCGTGGAGGTCCGCGCGGAGCACCACGTGGTGCTGGCGCGCCAGCGCGCGCGCACCATCGCGGCGCTGCTAGGGCTCGACCTGCGTGAGCAGACCTACCTGGCCACTGCCGTCTCCGAGCTCGCGCGAAACGCGCTTCAGTACGGCGGCGGCGGGCGAGTGGCTTTTTCGGTAACCAGTGCTCCTCCCCTCATCCAGATCCTGATCCAGGACCAAGGTCCCGGTATCGCGGACCTGCAGGGAGTACTGGACGGCCGGTATGTGTCCCGCACCGGGATGGGCGTGGGGATCAGCGGCTCGCGCCGTCTGGTGGACCAGTTCGAGATCGAGTCCGCACCGGGGTCAGGCACTACCGTGACGCTGGGCAAGCGGCTGCCGCCGGGCGTGTCCATCACTCCGCAGTTGGTGAGCTCCCTCACGACGTCGTTGGCGAGGACCACAGCGACCGACCCGCTTGCGGAGGTCCACCAGCAGAATCAGGAGCTGCTTGCCACGCTCTCGGAGCTCCGCCTCCGGCAGCATGAAGTGGAGGAGCTCAACACGGCGCTGCAACAGGCCAACCAGGAGCTCGTCCAGCAGCGGGCGGCGCTCCAGAGCGCGGACCGCGCGAAGACCGAGTTCCTCGCCGTGTTGGCCCACGAGCTGCGAAATCCGCTGGGAGCGCTGAGCAATGCGCTTTACCTGGCGGAGCAGCGAGGCCTGCCGCTCGCGGCATCGGAGCAGCATCACGGGGTGGCGCGGCGGCAGGCACGCCAGCTCGCGCGACTGGTGGAGGACCTCCTGGACGTCTCACGGATCACCCAGGGGAAGATCGAGCTCCGGCCGCAGCCGGTTGAATTGGCGCAGATCCTGGCGGATGCGGTGGAGAGCTGCCGCGGGGCCCTGGAAGCACGCCGCCAGCAGCTCGAGTCGTCCATGCCGGTGGCCCGGGTCTGTCTCCATGCCGATGCGGCCCGGCTCACCCAGGTGTTCGCCAATCTGCTCACCAATGCCATCAAGTTCACGCCATGCCAGGGGCAGATCTCGTTAGGCGTGAGCGTGTCGCCGGAGCATCCGCGGCAGGTGGAGGTATCGGTCCGGGACAGCGGGGCCGGCATTCCGGAGCAGTTGTTGGAGCGAATCTTTGAGCCGTTCGCCCAGGCGCCGCAGACGCTGGGCTGGTCCCAGGGAGGGCTGGGCATCGGGCTGAGCCTGGCGCGCTCGCTGGTGGAGCTGCACGGCGGCGCCATCCGGGTGACCAGTGCCGGAAAAGACCAGGGAGCCGAGTTCGTCGTCAGCTTGCCGACGGTTGAAGCTGCTCGCATGGTCGCTCCTCCTCCGGAGGCCAGGGTCACGATAGGTGTGCAGTCGCTGCGCGTGTTGGTGGTGGATGACAATCCCGACGCCGCGGACACCCTGGGCGAGATCCTGGAGGCCTGGGGGCATTCCGTCCGCATCGCGCATGATGGGCGACAGGCACTCGACGCCGCCCGCGATTTTCGTCCGGACTGGCTGCTCTGCGATATCGGGCTGCCCGGGCTCAATGGATATGAGGTGGCCGCAGCGCTGCGGTCGAAGCCCGAGACAGCCCGAATCCGCCTGGTGGCGGTGACCGGCTATGGAGCGGCGGGGGATCTGAACGCAGCCCGGGAGGCGGGCTTCGAGACCCATCTCACCAAGCCGTTGGACCCGGGCACGTTAAAAACTCTGCTCGAAGTGGCGGCCCCCTGTTGAGTCGTCCGGCTTCTGCAGCCGCGGCGGTCATCCAACGTCCGTTTGACAGGAGGGCGGTCACGGTACGCCGGCCGCCCTGGGCTACACGCAGGAAGCCCGTACGGGCTGGATAACGGTCGATCATCCGTAGGGGCAGCGGCCCTGCCTACGGCGAGTGCCCCTACGGGTAATCAGGACGGTGGTGGGCCCCCAGCCTGTAGGACGGCAGGAGGAACTTGCGCGCGATGTCCGAAACCCTTCGATGCGTTGGGGGC
>JAJFMS010000526.1 GCA_020696885.1 Armatimonadota bacterium
GATACCCGTACGAGACGGAGCCGGCAGTCGGCTGGTGCACTCCGCCGAGGTCCTTGAGCAGCGTGGTCTTGCCGGCGCCGTTCGGGCCGATGATCGCCAGGCGCTCCCCGCGCTCCAGGTCCAGGCTGAGCCCGGCGAACAGCTTGCGCTCCCCGAAGCGGTGCTCCAGGCCGCGGGCCGCCAGCACTTCCCGCCCGGACGCTACTACGTCACCGGGCTTCACCTTCAAGTTGCGGTTCGGCTCGCGAGGTCGCTCAATTACTTCCTGCTGGAGCTTCTCGAGCTGCCGCTCCCGGCTGTGCATCGAGTCGAACTTGCGATGGCTGCGGAGGCGCTGGATGACGCCCTGCTGTCGGACGATCTCTTCTTGCTGCCGGCGATACAGCTCTTCCGCCTGCTCCCGCTCGGCGGCCTTCTTCTTGCTGAAGGCGGTGTAGTTCCCCTGATACACCCGGGCCTGGTGCCGCTCCAACTCGACGATCTCTTCCGCCACGTCATCCAGGAAGAACCGATCGTGCGAGACGATGAGCGCGGCGCCCGGATAGCGGCGCAGGTACTCCTGCAGCCATTCGGAGGCTTCCCAGTCCACGTGGTTCGTCGGCTCATCCAGCAGCAGCAGATCGGGCTGCCGTACCAGGAGCTGTACCAGCGCTAACCGTGTCCGCTCCCCGCCGCTCAGCACGGCGATGGAGCGCGTCCACGCCTCTTCGGTAAATCCGAGCCCTGCCAGGATCTCCTTAGCCCGGTTTTCGCAGTCGTAGCCGCCGAGATCCTGGTACTCGTGATGCAGCTCGTCGTACCGGTGGAGCGTTTCTTCGTCCTGCAGCGTCGCGGCTTCCAGCTCCGTCAGCTGTGCCCACACCCGCTGCAATTCGTCGGAAGGACGCTGTGCGGCTTCGAGTACGGTGCGGGCATCCCCGATCAACGGCTCCTGGGAAAGCAGCCCTACGAGCGTGCTGGGCTGCAGGGTGACGCGGCCCCGGTCGGGCTGCTCCTCACCGGTGACCAGCCGCAGGATGGTCGTTTTTCCGGCCCCATTCGCGCCGATCAGTCCGGTCTTGCGGCCGGGACCGACGAAGAACGAGATGCCCTGGAGTACATCCTGGTTGCCGTAGCTCTTATGAACGTCGGAGAAGGTGAGCAGTGACACGCGCGACAGCCTCACGAATCCCGCCACGCCTGGAGGCGTAGCGCGGGGAAAGCCCGGGCATGTTACCGGGGGCGTGCGCTCAAGTCAATGAAGCGGCAGTGGCCGGCGAAGCGGTGGCCGGCGCTCCGTCCGGATAGGATGGGCACCGGGACAGTCACGATGGCGCCGGCTGATTGCGCGATCCGGGAGGCGCCACGGATCTGCTTCGGCGATCCGGCTGACTTCCGCCTGAATCGAATGAGGCGACCCTAAGTGAAGTTAGCGGTAACCGGGGGCGCAAGCCCTCTCCACCGAGCCGCCAGGGGCTGTTCGCCGCGAGTACTCGGGAGAGGTGCTTGCGCTCACGATGTACGGGAACGCGGCGAGGAATTACTCCTCAACCGGCACCCGGCGGCGGCGACCACGAGGGGCCGGCTGCTTCGCCTGGACGTTCTGGTAGAAGGCGAACTCATCCCAATCCGGGCGGATTTCCCGGATCTGACCGGCGGTCCACTTCGCGGAAGCCAACTGCTTTGCAAGCTTCTCTTCCAGCTTGCCGATCTCAGATTGGCTGTTTCGCATCCGCCGGATCTGCTGGCGCAACTCCGACTGACGCTGCTTCAGAGCTTGCAGCTCCTGCTCAAGCGAACCTACATCGACTGATGACCGACGTCGACCACGCGGCATTCCCATTCCTCCGTTGTCATGAAGCGGCGCTTGAAACCAGGGGGCTGATCTCAATACGGAGTGTGCGGCACGCGCATAGTAAGCAAATGCAGACGCCGCAAGACCTGCGCTTATTATACACAGCCCCGACGAATGACGGCATTCTTTTCCACCACCACGCGTGCGCACTACCCTATCTTAGAATTGTGCTGCACGGTCGGTGCGGAGTGACTGGCGCGAACGAGTACCGTGAAACACGTTTACAGCACCGCAGCATCGTGGTTGCGGTGGCGTTTCAGGATCGCTGTACCCTGCAGCAAACGCGACATGATTGACGGTATTCTGGCTTGCAGAATCGACGGGGGCGATCTAAGGACGGTGAAGTTGGCGCCGGGCTAATACCGCTGCTCACGGATTCCAGACAGACTTCGCAGTGGACTTGAAGAACTCAGGGCGCTGCGCTGACCGACCAAGCAGACGAGAGACTCTCTCCCAGCAGACGAGCATCTCCCAGCGAGTACTTGTGGTTCAGGCACAAAAAAACCGCCCAGGTAATCCACCTGGGCGGTTTTCGAGTAGGGCGTACGGGATTTGAACCCGTGGCCTTCACCTTGAAAGGGTGACGTGATAACCGCTTCACTAACGCCCCGAACCGCCCCAATCATAGCCGATGTGAGCGGACATGGGAAGTAGCCCGTTGAAAAAACCTGGCCGGTTCCGGGTTCGCTGCTCCGGATCTCGCACCTACGCGCCGCTTGAAGCCGGCGCCTGAAGGAACCGCCGGACCAGCGAGAGCAGGTCCTCCACCTCGAACGGCTTGGTGACGTAACCGTCCGCGCCGTTGAAGGTGGCCAGCGAGATCTGGGGGAGTCCGTCCAGCGCGGTGAGCATCACCACGGGAATGCTGGACGTGCTGGCATGCTCTTTGAGCATCCGCAACGCGTCCATGCCGTCGATCTCGGGCATCATCCAGTCCAGCAGCACCAGGTCCGGCCGCGAGGCCCTGGCCAGCTCCACACACCCCACGGCATCTTCCGCCTCGAGCACCTGGAACCCCTCGTTCGAGAGGATTACCTGGCACAACTCCCGGATACTCGGGTCATCGTCCGCGATCAGTATTCTGCTCAACAGCCTGCCTCTACTTCCTTCGGAGCACCGGTCCGGGCGGCTCAGCGGTCCCGGCGGCTGAGCGTCTCTTCCATCGTGTGAATCAGGTCGGCCGGCTCGAACGGCTTGGTCAGATAGCCGTCCACTCCGAGCTGTACCGCCCGCTCCACGTCGGAGCGCTGCGCCAGCGCGGTGAGCATTACCACCGGGATCTTCGCCCACCGGGCGTCGGCCCGGAGCCGCTGGAACACCTGCCAGCCGTTGAGACCCGGCATCATCACGTCCAGCAAAATCAGCTCCGGCGGCGGCTGGGAGGCCAGGAGTTCCAGCGCGGCGTGCCCATCCTCCGCCTCCACGACCTCGTACCCTTCGGTGCGAAGCATCAGGCCGATGAACAGGCGATTCTCCGGTTCATCCTCGACCACCAGAACACGATGAGGCATGGCGCAATCTGTGGAACCCGGAAACTAGTCGGAGCCGGGAAGGGTGAATGACACCTGCGTACCCTCGCCGAGCCGGCTCTCGATCCAGATCCGGCCGCCATGGGCTTCGACGATGTTCTTGACGATGGCGAGACCCAGTCCGGTGCCGCCCGACTTGCGCGTGACGACCTTCTCTACCTGGTAGAACCGGTCGAACACCCGATCCAGCTCGTCCGGCGGGATGCCGCAGCCGGTATCGCGGACCCGACATTCGACTTCGCCGTTCTTGCGGGACAAGGAGACATCGATGGTCCCGCTGGCCTCGGTAAACTTTAGCGCGTTCCCCACCAGATTGGTAAAGACCTGGGCAATTCTCTGTTCGTCTCCCAGGGCAACGAGCGGCAGCGAGCCTTCTTCCACCCGTGCATTCACGATGATCTGTTTCTCGGCCGCCTGCGGGCGGAGGTCCTCCACCACCCGGCTGGCGATGCTCTTCACCTGCACCGGCTCCTTCTTCATCTCGATCTTCCCACTCTCGATGCGGGACACGTCCAGGAAGTCCGAGATGATCGCGGAGAGCCGCTTGGCCTGGCGGTTGATCGATTCGAGAGCGGTCTTCTGCGTGTCGGCCACCGGTCCCAGGCGGCCGGTGAGCATGTACGACGAGAAGCCGAGGATCGACGTAAGCGGGGTGCGGAGCTCGTGGGAGACCAGGGAGATGAAGTCGCTCTTCATCTCGTCGATCACGCGCTCTCGGGTGATGTCGTGTACGTGCAGCAGGCGGCCATAGGAGCGGCCGTTCTCGGCGCGCAGGTTCACTTCGCGGAGTTGGAGCACCCGCCGCTGCGGCTCCTGCCACTCGTACTCCTGCACGGCGTTGGTGGCCTGCACGTGCTCCAGACA
>JAJFMS010000527.1 GCA_020696885.1 Armatimonadota bacterium
GAGCTGACGCGCGGCGCCGGCGTGGACGTGGCGATGGAGGCCGTAGGGATCCCCGAGACCTTCGAGCTGTGTGCGGACCTGGTGAAGCCGGGCGGCCGCGTGGCGAACATCGGGGTGCACGGCAAGCCGGTCTGTCTCCACCTGGAGCGCCTGTGGGCTCACAACATCACCATCACCACCCGGCTGGTGGACACGGCCAGCGTACCGCAGTTGCTGCAGTTGATCCAGGCGGGGCGCCTGGATCCAACCGTGTTCGCCACGCACACCTTCCCGCTCTCGGACGCCATGGCCGCCTATGACGTCTTCAGCCGGGCCGGAGAGACCGGCGCGCTGAAGGTGGTGCTGAAGCAGTAGCGCGGCGCGGGGAGCTCTCGCCGAGTTGGTGAGAGCTCCCGCCTTCCGGTTAGTGCTTGTGCCCCGCGTGCTCGCCCACGCCGGCAGCCGGTGGCACTCCGAGTCGCACTTGCCCCGCTACCGCGAGGTTCGCGTCCAGCTTGTAGATGGTGTCGCCGCGGACCGCGTACACCGTTCCATCCGGGGCGAAGGTGACGGTGACGGCGGTACCCGGCGCGGCCGCCTTTCCGCCCATCATCCCGCCCATCCCGCGGGCGGGTCCAGCCGCACTCTTCGCGGACTTCATCGCGGCGCACATCGGGCACCTGGCGCAGCAGTCCTTCTTCGCGGCCGCGGTCCGCTTTGCGGCGGGGCGAGGCGTGGGGGCCGCCACGACGGCAGCCATCGGCAGCGCCAGCGCGGCAATCAAACAGCTTCGGAACATCGGTCAACTCCTCTTCGCCGGGTGCCACAGCGGGTGTCGCCGCGGACTGGAAACTGCTCGCGCAGGACGGAGCAGCATCGCCCTCGCCTCTCAGGCTTCCCGGAGCGCTGTGGGTTGAAGCGTGAGAAAGCTGACTAGAGGCGGAATAGTTGACCGATGGAAATTTCGCTTCTTCCTTGATTAGCAAGCAGTTCACTCCTTTATACCGGGCATTCTGGAAGTGAAGACACATTCGATTAAGAAAGCCGGCAGCCTCGCGAGGGCCAAAAGGCAAGGAAACAAGATGTCGCAGACGAAGCAACTCAAGACACTCTTTTTGAAGCGCGTGGCCCTACTCCTGCTGCTGGGTCTACTCGCCACCACCGGCCTGCGTGCGCAGGAGAACACCCTCGTCGTGGGCGAGTTGGGAGCGCTCGGAGCCGAAAACCGGGCCCTGCTGGAAAGTCAATGGCGCCGGGACTCCGCACGCCGGCAGCCGGCGCCTCGCAGCGCCGCGCGGAGGACCGTTTTCGAGCCGCCGGCTGGCGGGTACTCTTACTTTCCCACGTCGGACGTAACGTGCTCACGGATGCTCACTATCGCCGGGGGGCCCGGCACGGGCACGCTCAACGATCAGGACATCGACCTGCAACTCGTGGTGCCACGGACCCAGACCGTGCTGGAGTTTGGCCTCTTCGACGCCGACACCAGCGGCATGTGGGACCAGGGCTCTCAGCCCCTGCGGTTTACCCTCTACGCGGATCCGGGTGCCAATGCAACGGGCACCACGAAGTTACTGGAATGGGACGGGGCGCCGGCCGGAGACAACCTCTGGTCTACCGTGACTTACCCGACCGGCCCGGAAGCAAGGGCGCCCAGTGGCCACTACTTTTACCGCCTGCGCGTGTGGAACCCGGCGGCGGCCCAGGCGACCACGTTCTTGAGCTGCTTCAAGCTGCGCGTTCGGGGGGCGCTGGCGCTTCCCCCGCAGAGCTTTGGGATGATCGCCTCCATGGGTACGCTGGACGACATGTACGTGGTCTATCCGGCCTATCCGGCGTTGACCCCAACGACCTACACGGGTGGATGGCACTTCCACCTGGACGTGCCGACGACCACCGAAAGCCTGACCGTCTGGGACGGCGATCTGGACCACGGCCGGTACGACGGAACGAGGAAGGACACGGACGATCCGGACACCCCCGACGATCGTTTGCCGCCGTGGGCCACGGGCAGTCTCGCGCTGCCGGAGGGAGTCGCGACGGGGATCTGGGGATCCACCGGAAACCCGCCGGATGATTATTCCTACGAGCTGTTTGTCCGCGGAGGCAATATCACCTATTCACTCGTTGATCCGCACGGTGTGCGCTATGACAATCGCAATCCATCCGGGAACCTGGAATGGGAGCGATTTCGGGTGGTCGGCTCCAGTTCCTCCCTGCCGGCCGACTACCGCGCCGCCACGCCACTGCTGGCAGCCGGGGAGTACGACGTCCTGATCCACGGGATGGACCTGACCAACCTGAACGCCTGGTACTTCCCGTATGACACGGTCGGTACGGACAGCCACGATCACGAGGTAATTCCGCCGCGCCCCTATCTCGTGGGAGATACCGTCTGGATGGACCTTAACGCTAACCGGGTGCAGGACGTGGGGGAAGCCGGCATCGCGGGCGTGTCCGTCAACCTGCTCGATTCGCACGGTCAGCTTCTCGAGGCGGCGGCCACCGACGCCGCCGGGCACTACGTCTTCGAGGTCAAGGGGTACTCGGAGGCCCTGGGCCTGGACGGCCCCGAGGTGACGGTGGACGGGCAGTACACCGTGGAGCTCGCCGCTACGAACTTCGCCGCGGGCGGCGTGCTGAACGGATTCGGCTGCACGACCGGGGGCAACGCGCTGACGGCTACCGTGACGACGGCGAACGTGCTGGACTTCGACTTCGGCTTCCAGCCGTCCACGAGCTCGGTTTCCGGCTCGATCTGGCATGATCTGGACGCGGACACGGCGCGGGAGGGTGGTGAACCCGGCCTCGCGGGCGTGCAGGTGCTGCTGCTCTCCAACTCCGGGCAGGTAGTGGCCACGGTCGCGACGACCGCTGACGGGAGCTACCGCTTCGAGCACCTGGCGCCGGGACTTTACACGGTGCAGGTGGGGGCAAGCTCCCTGCCAGCGGGTTACACCCTGCTTACCTACGATGTGGACGGGGTGCAAAGCCCGCACACCGCTCACGTGCTCGTCTTCCCGGCGAGCTCGCAGAGCGGCGTCGACTTCGGTTATGCCCAATCCATCGTCATTGGCGACTATGTGTGGGACGATGCCAACGCGAACGGCATCCAGGACAGCGGAGAATTTCCGTTTCCCGGGGTGGAGGTGGAGCTCTACGGCGCCGGTCCGCAGCCGCTGCAGACGGTCGTCACCGGGTCGGACGGACGGTATCGGTTTGAAGGACTCGTTCCGGGAACCTATCATCTCCGCTTCGATCTCCCTGGAGGGTACCGCTTCAGTCCCGCCCGGGCGGGCTCGGACCCGGCTCATGACAGTGATGCCGAGCCGAGCGGCAAGACCCCGGACTTCACCTTGCCGTCCGGCGCTACGGACCTGACGATCGACGCCGGCGGCTACCGGCACGGATCGCTGGGCGATACGGTCTGGCTGGACTACAGCGCCGATGGGGTGCGCGATGCAGCCGAGCCGGGATTAGCGGGGGTGCAGGTGCAGTTGCTGAACAGCGGCGTGGTGGTGGCTTCGACCACCACCAATGCCAGCGGCAGCTACGTGTTTTCAGAGCTGGCGCCGGGCACGTACACCCTCACGGTGGTGGCCGCCTCCCTTCCTGCGAACCTGCATCCCACCTATGACCTGGATGGGATCGGCACGCCTGGGTCCGCAAGCGCAACGCTCGGGGAAGGACAGCAGCGAACGGACGGGGACTTCGGGTTCGTTACTGCAAATACCAGTGGGAGTCTCACCACCTACACCCAGGGAGGCTGGGGCAGCAAGCCGGCGGGCGGCAACCCGGGCGTATTCCTGGCGGCGAACTTCGCCCGGGTTTTCCCGCGCGGGGTCCGGATCGGTGGGGGCTACACGTTGACATTCACCAGCGCCGCCGCGATCTCCAGGTTCCTCCCGCAAGGCGGCACCCCGGGTGTGCTGGCCGCGAGCGCCACTGATCCCACCGCCAGCGCCGCGAAGGTGCTCGGTGGGCAGGTCCTGGCACTGCAGCTTAATGTGAGCTTCTCGCAGACGGGTATGACCCGGAATGGCCTGGGAGAGCAGCTGCTCGCTTCCGGGAAGCTCTCCGGCTACTCGGTGTCGCAGGTATTAGCGCTTGCCAACCGCGTGATCGGGGGCGACCGCACGGCTCTCCCGGCGCGGGTTACCGTGAGCGACCTGAACGACGTCGTAGCGAGCGTCAACGAAGCCTATGAAGGGGGTTCGACCCGCCGTCGCCGGAAGTTGAAGCT
>JAJFMS010000528.1 GCA_020696885.1 Armatimonadota bacterium
GTCAAGCAGGGCGCGACGAGCCTGGACTGCGAGAGCAGCGGCAACTTCGGCCTGCACGGGCGAGGCTACTACCTGGCCCACAAGCTCATGTGGAAGCCCAAGGTGGATGTCGAGGCCGTGCTGGCTGACTTCTACCAGAAGGCGTTCGGGCCCGCGGCGGCGCCCATGCAGCGCTACTACGAGCGCTTCGACCGGGGCAACAAGCCGTTGATCAGCACGCACCTGCTGGCCCTTGGTTTCCGAGACGTGGAGGAGGCCTCGAAGCTGGCGGCCGGCCGGGCCGACATCCAGGCGCGGTTGGATCAGATCAAGCAATACCTGCGGTCCGTCCATCTGCGGTGGCTGGTGGACCGCGCACCGGACAAGGCAAAGAAGAAGGAGCTGACTCTGGCGGCGCTCACCCAGGGGTACCGGACTCGCTACAGCTACATGACCCATTTCGTGGCGATCCGCGAGGGCTGGGCGAACGGTGCGGCCAAGGAGTTCAACGAGCCTTCGTGGGCTCCCGGCGGCTCACGATCCGGCCAGCCCTGGGCCGTGGACCAGCCCTACAGCCATGAGGAAACAGAGCGGGAGTTCCAGGACGGGCTGGCGTACTTTCGACCCGAGACGGTGGACCAAAGGCAGTTCTCCACCGCTCTGGTCCCCGTTACCATCGCCGCCCGTCCGCCCACCCCGCCCGCCGAGAGCGTCCAGACGTACCAGTGGTGCCTACCCTACGCCTTGTATAGCCACGGGGGCGAGCCGCTGGAGCTCAGCGTGGTATCCGGCACCATCGCGCACTATCGCGACATGGCCCCCGCGCGCTGGGCCGTCACCGATGCTGCCGGCAAGCGCCTCGCCGGCGATCGGCTCCCACTGGACGGCAAGGCCCACCCGATTGCGGTGAAGGTGCCTCGGGCTGGACTCTACTACCTGCAGTTCGACGACTCGATGGCCGGCTGGCAGATTCGGGTCGCGCCGGGTCGCGCGGCCGCGGTGGTGCTGGAACCCGGGCGGCACGTGGAGCACGCCGGGTGGATGCAGCCGATGCACTTCTATGTACCCCGGGGCACCCGCGAGCTGCAGTACTACTGGCTGGGGCAGCCGCACCGGGTCCACGGCCCCGACGGCGCCCTGCTCAAGGAAGTGCGCACCACCGGCGAGTTCGTACGGGTTCCCGTGCCCGAAGGCGCCGACGGTAAGACGTGGCACTTCACGCAGATGATGCTGGGGGACCTCTGGTTCCTCAACGCCCCCAACTACCTGGCGGCCTCGCCCGCGGCGCTCCTCGTCCCCAGGGAACTGGCGGAGAAGGACGGGCTTCGGTGGGTGCGGCAGGGTCGGTAAGCGGTCGCCCTCTGGGGCCTACCGCCCAACTGTGGGGTCCGAGGGTTGGGCGATCCCGAAGGTTGAGCCGTACCCAGCCGGGGTGCTTCGGCGGAGAGCAGGATCCGCACCGGTTGGGATTGCCACGGGCGCAAAAGACGCACCCTCGCAATGACCGTTCTTTTGGTAGCGAGCTACCGTCCCCAAGCCTCCACGTCATCGCGAGCCGCCTCGCCGCCGTCTACGCTCTTCGCCGTACTCCCGTGGCGGCGTGGCGATCCCGAAGGTTGGTGGCGATCCCGAAGGTTGTGAAGTACCACGCCCGGGCACTTCGGCGTCTGGCAGGCCGATCGGGATGGCCGCGGGCAAGAGGCGCCCCTCGCCATGACGGGTCCTTTCGTTGGTGGATCATTCTTCGAGCAGGTCCTCGTAGAGGTCCCGCCACTGGGGGTTTTGGCCGTCGATCAGCTCGAGCTTCCGGCGGCGCGGCCCGTTCTTGATCTGCTTCTCCCGTTCGATGGCCGAACCCGGGTCATCATGGACTTCGAAGTAGACCAGCTTGTCGACGTTGTACCGCGCCGTGAAGCCCGGAACCCGCTTCTCCCGGTGCTCGGTAACCCGACGGAGCAAGTCGTTGGTGACGCCGGTGTAGAGCACGGTGTGCCGCTGGTTCGTCAGGATGTAGACGTAGCAGGTGCGCGGCATATCGGTTCTTTCCTTAACGAACTACCGCCCCCAAGCCTCCACGTCATTGCGAAGCGCCCGCCGTCGCTCCCGGATCCGCACCGCGCTTCCGTGGCGCTGTGGCAATCCCGAAGGTTGAGCAGCACGCCGCATGGTGCTTCGGCGCCGGCGCTCCTCCGTCAATGCGAAGCGCCCGCCGTCCCTAGCGCTCTTCGCCGTGCTCCCGCGAGCCTGCCCGTACGGGCGCTGTGGCAATCCCAAAGGTTGAGCCGTACCCAGCCGGGGTGCTGCGGCGGAGAGCAGGATCCGCACCGGTTGGGATTGCCACGGGCGCCAAAGGCGCGCCCTCGCAATGACTCGTTTCTCTTACGGATTCGCTACTCCCATACCCCCATACCCCCATACGCTCATCCGACTACCTACCTAGAGCTGCTCCTGCTGCTCCTTGAGGC
Organism: Armatimonadota bacterium; assembly: GCA_020696885.1. The sequence goes on from JAJFMS010000528.1 coordinate 2,445, forward strand.
CCGGATCACCCGGGAACCGGCTGAGACCTGCGGAGATCGCTTTGCGGGCGGCGTCCTCGTCGCCGGAGACGCGCAGGGCGTGAGCGCGCAGCACCCAGCCCTCCACCTTCTCCGGCTCCAGTTCGATGGAGCGGGCGGCGTGGGTCTCCGCCTGGCCCAGCTTGGTGCGGAGCTGCGCCTTGATGACGTCCACTTCGGCCTCGCTCAGCTCTTCCTGCTGGAAGCGCCGGATGGAGGCCGTTACCTCATCCAGCAGCGTGCGGGCGCTCTTGCGCGCCTGGGCCGCCTCTTCGGCACGGGCCTGCTTGGCGCGCGCCACGACGAGCGCCTGGGCCTTAGTGCGCTCCCGGCTGGCGTAGGAGTTCGCCCCCAGCACCAGCGCCACGAGCAGCACGGCAAACACCAGCCCACCGATGATCCACCCATACGGCTTCCGCCGCTCCGAGAGCACCGGCGGGGTGCCGCCTGGCACGCTGGAGTACACCGGTGACGCGGGCATCCGAACCGGTCCGGGGGCGGGTTGGAACGTAGGCGCCGAGGACGGTAGCGGTGTGGGCCGCCCGGCGGACGGCAGGGCGGTCTGCGTGACCTGCGCGCCGGCGTACCGGCCGCTGTCCACCGCCTCGCGAGAAGGGAACGGGTCCCGGCCCCCCAGCAGGCGGGTGCGCGCGCACCAGGGGCAGTCCGCCAAGTGCTTGCCGTAGCGGTGCTGGGCGTTCGTCGTGCACTCGATGAGTGCGTCCTCGGCTTCGCGGATCGCGGTGACCCACGCTTCGCCGTCCGGCCGCGCGTGCGGGTTGCTATGACCCTCCTCGAAGCACTGTACGAACAGCGCCTGCAGGCGTGGGTGAAGGTGGCTGAACGGCGGCGCGGCCGGCATCACGCGGTAGGGCACCGATCGGGTGCCGTAGGGAAACTCGCCGCGGAGGATCCGGACCTCGTACGGAGGGGGCTCGCTCTCGCCGGTGAAGACGCCCGCGAACGGGTGGGTGCCCTCCATCAGGAGCTGGAAGATCAGCACCCCCAGCCCGAACAGGTCGTGCTCCGGCAGCCGGTCCAGCTCCCGGAACGTCTTGCCCTGCAGCTCCGGCGGCGTGAACTCCGGGCGCCCGACGGCGCACCGGTGGACCGTATGGTTCTGCGCGTCCCGCACCTGGAAGGAGTCGGTGTCCACCAGCGTCACCAGCGCGGTATCGGTGACGAGGAGGTTCATCTCGTTGAGGTCGCCGATCACGTAGCCGCGGGCGTGGACGGCGCGCACGGCGGCGGCGAGGTTGCGGGCCGTGCGGTGCAGGTAGAAGTAGTTGAACAGGGGGCACTGGCGGCGGCGCGCCGTGGGGTTATAGAACTCGATCAGCGGATGCTCGCCCGCCGCGCGGGGCATCACGAATCCCACGACCCGCCGCGTGCCGTCCGCCGTCTGGAGCACGTCCACCGGCCAGGCGATGGAGACGTGGCCCTGGGAGGCCATCGGATCGTCCGGCGGGTTCGCGATCATGTTCGCGAGTTTGTGCGCGTGCACCGCCGCCGGCTTCCGGTAGACTTTCGCCACCCACTGCGCGTCGCCGGGAATGGGGAAGACGAGCGCTTCGCCCCCGGCACCGAGGGTGACGGAGGTGTCGAACTGGAGGACCTGTCCGGTAGATTGCCGTTGTAGGCGCATGGTGGAGAGGGCTACCGGCGGGGAGTTGCCAGCAGCAGGGTGAGGTCGTCGTCGGTGCGGTCGGTGATCCGGGGAGAGCGCAGGAATTCTTCCAGCAATACGTTCGCTTGCTCGATGTCCGTGGCCTCCGCGACAAATCGGAAGAGCGGGGCGAAGAACGGCGCGTGCGGCGTTCCCTCCGGCATGCTCAGCGCCAGGCGCTGCAGTCCGTCCGTGAGAATCGCGAGCTGATCCACGTAGCCCACCCACAGGCCGTGCTGCGCGGAGGTCAGCGCATCGTCCGAGACTACGAACGTGGTGCCGTTAATATATTCGTCGCTCGGCGGGCGGGTTAAAGCAGTAACGCGGCCATCCGTGGAGCGCAGGAGCGCCGCGCCGTCCCCGATCTGCGCCGCGGCGGCCAGGCTCGGGCTGGCAACCACCACGATCAGCGTGGCGGCCAGCTCGCGCGGCACGGTATCGCGCACCACCGCCTGCTCCAGCACGGCGTTCCGCGCAGCGAGCAGCGCCGCGTTCAACAGCGCTCGCCAGCCCGCCTCGTCCCGGGGGACCGGCGCCTGCCCGGCGGCGAGGAAGCTCACCGCCGCCTTCACGGCTGTCTCCGCCCCCACCGCGCCGAGCTCGGCGGAGCCGGCCCCGTCCGCTACGGCCGCGAAGAGCCACCCCGCCTCTCCGTCTTGCCAGTGGTGTGCGTCCTGGCATTCCTGACCGGTGCGCGCGTGACTCGTCCCCCGGACGGAGGCCGACACGACCGTCCAGGCGGTCCCGGAGGAAGGTGCTGGGCCTTGGACGTTGGGCGTTGGGTGAACTTCCATTACTCCGCTTCGTCAACAGTCCGCTTCGCGTTACGGGGCGCTGCTCACGGTTCCCGGGGGAGGTAGCGGGACCTGGGCGTCCATCTTGGACTGGGCCACCTTCTGCATGCTGGTGGAGAGCCACACGAACATCTCGTTGAAGTTGAGGCCGACGAGCTTCACCGGGCGGCGGACCATCATCTGCGTGAGCTGGGCCATGTTCGCCCCGTCTACGCCCACCGCGAAGAAGGCGACGCGCTTCTCATCCTCTTCCTGCTTCAGCCGCTTGGTGGCCTGCACCACCGTCAGGTCCGGCTCACCCTGCGGCTCGCCGTCCGTGATCATCAGCACCCAGGGCCGGTAGTAAGCGATCCCGTTGGTGCGGTACCGCGCCTTGCGCTCCTGGAGCAGGTCCAGCGCGCGCGTAATCCCGGTGGCCATGCAGGTGAGACCGTCCGCATTCAGGGTGGGAGGGTCGAACTGGTCCGCGGTGACGAAGTCCTGGACCACCTTCACCTCGCTGCTGAAGGTGACCACCGCGATCTCCACCCGGCGCGAAGCCAGCGGATCACGGCACAGGTGGTCCCGGAACGTGCGGACCCCCTGGTTCAGCGCCACGATCGGCGACCCCTGCATGGAGCCGGACGTATCCAGCAGCAGCACGCACGGACACCGGGGCTCCGGGTTTTCGGCAAACTCCACCGACTCTTCAAGGCTGGGGAAGACGGACATGGGGGCTCCGGTGTTCAGGTGTTCAGGTGTTCAGGTGTTCAGGTGTTCAGGTGTTCAGGTGTTCAGGTGTTCAGGTGTTCAGGTGTTCAGGTGTTCAGGTGTTCAGG
>JAJFMS010000529.1 GCA_020696885.1 Armatimonadota bacterium
CACGTTCACGAAGTACGCGCTCGGCTTCATCAGCGCCAGGTGCTCCGCGCGGATCAGGCCGTGGGTGGCTTCGGAGAGGCGGGCGTGAAGGCTCACAAAGTCGGAGCTCTCCAGCACTTCTTCCAGGGTGGTGAGGCGCACCCCGAGCGCCTCCGCCTGCGCGGGGTCTGCGTGCGGGGAGTAGGCCAGCACCCGCATCCCGAACGGCGCCGCGAGGCGCACCAGCTCCCGGCCGCTGTGCCCGAGGCCGACGATTCCCAGCGTACGCCCCTCGATCTCGCTGCCGAGCACGCTGGACTGGAGGTCCCAGCGCCCCTCGCGGGTGATGCGGTCCTGCTGGGGCAGCTTCTTCGCGAGCGCCAGCATGAACAGCAGCGCCGAGGAGGCGGTGGAGTGATTCAGCGCCATCGGCGCGTTGAATACGGCGACGTCGTGCTCCGTGCAGGCTTCCAGGTCGATCTTGTCGTAGCCGGCGCCGGAGCGGCCGATGACCACCAGGTCCCGCGCGCCTTCCGCAAACGTGCTGCGCTTCACCCACGGGCGCAGTACGACCAGCCCGTTGACGCCCTGGATCTCCGCCGCCGTGACCTCCAGCGAATAGAGCCGCGACCAGTACGTGGGGTCGTCCGGAGGCGGACAATGCCCCTCAAGGAACCGGTACTCAATGCCGGGCGCGGCGTCCAGAAGCGAGAGGCGGATGTCGCCATACGCCACGCTGCCTTGCTCGTTCAGGAAATCGCCGGTGTAGGCCACGCGGAACGGGTGCATTTTCGATCCCCAACGAAGACGGAGTAATGAAGTGATGGAGAACTGGAGTAGTGCTACTCCGTGGACTCTCTATCCCTATCCATCCCGTTATCCTGTCCAAAACTCCCTCTGCGCTTCTCATCCTGGGTGAAGTTCGTCAGCCACTCGCCGTCCCACAGGCTGGGGAAGGAGTTCTTCACGTACGGATGGGCGGCGATCACGTCGTCGTCGAGCTCAAGTCCGAGGCCAGGGGTCTCGCCCAGGTGGAACTCACCGCCGCGGACCGGATTCCAGCCGCAGACCAGCGCGTCGCGCCACGGCACGTCCCACTCGCCGAACGCCTCCTGGATCAGGAAGTTCGGCGTGCTCAGGTCGAAGTGGAGCGCCGCCGCAAGCGCGACCGGCCCCACGGAGCAATGCGGCGCCACGCGGATATCCAGCGCTTCCGCGATGGCAGCGATCTTCTTGGCCACCAGAATCCCGCCGCAGTGCGCGATGTCCGGCTGCACCACGTCCACCGCACGCAGCGACAGCAGCCGGTAGAAGTCCGCAAGGGTGTAGAGCCGCTCGCCGGAGCCGATCCGCTGTGGTGAGCCGCGCTTCACCTCGGCCAGGAGCTCCACGCGCTCCGGGACGACCGGCTCCTCGCACCAGAGCGGATCGCAACGCTCCAGGCGCCGGAGCATCCGCGCCGCCCCGGTCGCCGACAGCCGCCCGTGGAACTCAACGATGACACCCACTCGCGGCCCGACCGCCTCGCGCACCGCCGCTACCAGCGCTTCAGCCGCCTCTTCTTGCTCCGGCGCCAGGTCCTTCCACGCCGTGCCGAACGGGTCGAACTTCAGCGCGCCATAGCCGCGCCGGACCACCTCGCAAGCGCGCTCCGCGTAGTCGGCCGGGGTGATAGCCCCGCCGTACCACCCGTTGGCGTACGCGGGAATCCTCGGATGCGCGCGTCCCCCGAGGAGGCGCCACACCGGCTGGCCGCACGCCTTGCCGATCAGGTCCCAGAGGGCGATCTCCACGCCGGAGATGGCGGTCATCACCGTGGCGCCGCCCTGGTACTGGTCGCGGATCATCCCACCGACCACCGCTTCCAGGTCAAACGGGTCGCGGCCGAGGACGCGGTCCTCCACCCACTCGTGGCAGAGGGTGCGGACGGCGTCCTCCTGCCACTCCAGGGAGGCCTCCCCGATGCCGGTGAGGCCGGTGTCGGTGGTCAGGCGGATGAACAGGTAGTTCCGCAGCCCGGCGTTGGCGAGCAGCGTCTCGAAGCGTGTGATCTTCATCCCGAGTTATTCCGGCCCCCGGGGGTTAGGAGACCTTCCTGGTTTTCCAACCGGGGTGCGTGATCCGTGATGCGTAAAGTCTTGCGACCGGGAGCGGCGTCATTACGCATCACGGATTACGCAATACCCCTGGCGTGCCCGCCGGCCCATAAGAAGGAGGCAGGCACCTTCCGCACCCCGAACCTTTCCGGGTGTTCCCCGGCCGAACGGAGCGGGCCGGTGAGTTAGGATGCGAGCGAACATGGCAGGGGAGCCGGGGAAGACCCGTCGACAGACGGAGAAGCGGGCGAACGATCTGGACGGGGCGGCATGGACGCGGGCCTCCATCAGCGTCTGGAACGACCTGCGGAAGACGCCCGAGGAAACGGCGCTCAAGCATCCCGCGATGTTTCCCGCGGCGCTGGTGACCCGCCTGATCCAGTGCTTCACGCGGGAAACCGACCTGCGGATTCTCGACCCGTTCTGCGGCTCCGGCTCCACGCTCGTCGCGGCGCACGGGCTCGGACGGCACGGGATCGGGTTCGAGGTGGCCGGGGAGTACCGGGAGCTCGCCCGCCGTCGTCTCGACGCGGCCGGAGTGGCACCGGACAGCTACACGCTGGTGCCGCACAGCTCGCAGCGAATCGGTGACGTGGTCGCCCCGGCCAGTGTCGACCTCTGCGTCACCTCACCGCCGTATTGGGACATCCTCAGCCGGAAGCGCACCGCCGACTACCGGGAGACGCGGGACTACGCCGAGGGCGAGGAGGACCTCTCCCGGGTGGCGGATTACGGGGAGTTCGTCGAGGCGCTCGCCGCCGTCTTCGACGGGGTGTATGACGCGCTGAAGCCCGGCAAGTACTGCATCATCAACGTGATGGACCTCCGGAAGAAGGACCGCTTCTTCCCGCTGCACAGCGACCTGGCGGCGCGGCTCTCCACCCGGGCGAAGGGTGGCCGCTTCATCTTCGACGACCTCATCATCTGGGACCGCCGCGCGGATTACAACAACCTGCGCCCCCTCGGCTTCCCGGCCGTCTTCCGGATCAACAAGGTTCATGAGTACCTGCTGATCATGCAGCGACCCCTTGCAGATCGATCTGCGGATTCGGGGTGACGAGCAGCGGTCCGGGGGCGTCTTCGTTTCTGAACACCTTCAGGAGAGAACCACCATGCACCCGCGGCATCGCACCACGGCAGGGCCGAAACGCCTTCGGAATCGAGCACTCGCGGTCAGTCTACTGGCCGCCGCCACCGCCGGACTGGCGCATCGTGCAGCGGCTGACGATTGGCCCCAATGGCGCGGCCCGCAGCGCACCGGGATCTCCGCGGAGAAGGGTCTGCTCCAGGAGTGGCCTGCCGCGGGACCCCGCCAGGTCTGGGCGGTCAGCGACCTCGGCTCCGGCTACGGCACCCCCGCGATTGCCGGTGGCAAGCTGTTCCTCCAGAGCAACAAGGGGCCGGAAGATGAACTGGTCCAGGCGCTGAGCGCGGCGGATGGCAAGCCGATCTGGTCCGTGAAGATCGGCAAAGTGGGGAACCCGGACCAACAGCCGGCGTATCCCGGCACCCGCTCCACGCCGACGGTAGACGGCGCCGTCGTCTACGCGCTGGGCTCCGACGGCGACCTCGCCGCGCTGGAGACCGGCACCGGAAAGGTGCGTTGGAAGAAGAGCCTCCGCGCGGACTTCGGCGGCAAGCCGGGGGTCTGGGCCTACTCTGAGTCCCCACTGATCGACGGCGACACCCTCGTCTGCACGCCGGGTGGTGACGAGGCCACGATCCTGGCGCTGAACAAGCGGACCGGTGCGGTCATCTGGAAGTCCGCGATCCCCGGGGAGCAGGCGGCGTACTCTTCCCCGATCGTCCTCACTACCGGCGGGATCAAGCAGTACATCCAGTTCATCCAGAAGGGTGTGGTGGGGGTGGACGCGAAGACCGGCAAGCTCCTCTGGCGATACGATCAGACCGCCAAGAACAGCCCGGCGAACATCCCAACGCCGGTGGCGTTCAACGACATGGTCTACACCTCCACCAATCGCGGCGGCGGTGGCCTGGTGCGGCTGAAGGTGGAGCAGGGCGCCATCCAGGTGGAGCCGGTCTACGCAGCCATGCGGCTCCCCACGGCCATCGGCGGCTCGGTGCGGTTGGGCGATTACCTCTACGGCACGTCCGGCGCCGGGCTGATGTGCGTGCAGTTCGCCAC
>JAJFMS010000530.1 GCA_020696885.1 Armatimonadota bacterium
GATCGTGGAGCACACGGTGGACCTCCAGGCCTCCTCCGGCTCGGGTGGATCCTCGCGCGGGTTCGGAGCCGGGGCCGGCGCCCCGCAAGCGGTGGGCGGACCCGAGAAGATCTCCCACGTGGAGGTCTCCAAGTACCTCGTGTCCCTGGACGACCTGATGGAGTCCACCGGCACCGGCTTCTGGCGCGAGCGCCGACAGTCGCCGATCATCATCACCGTCGATAACCAGAAGAAGGTAGTGCGGCTGGACACCAGCTCCCGCTACTACTCGATGGAGCGCACCGGCGAGGCGCGCAAGATGAAGGTGATGGAGCGCGAGAACCGCGAGCCGATCATCAACCCGATCGACCTTCCCGGCCGACCGCAGCGAATGAACGAGACGTTCACCACCAACCTGCGGGTCAACCTGGGCGCCTACATCCCCGCCTCGCTGAAGGTGGACCGGCTCCAGGCCACCCTGGAAGGGATCGAGTGGCTGCAGGGCGAGCCCTGCGTGCGGATCCGCCTCACCTACCTGGCGGGCACCTCGAAGGTAGACATCAAGAGCGTCAACATCACCGGGGCGGATTTCGAGATCCAGGCCGGCACCACCACCATCTGGTTCTCCTAGACCACCCAGCGGGTGATGAAGTCGGAGCACGACATCACCGGCAACCTGTCCGTAGACGTCTCGCAGCTCGCGGGCGCGGCGGGCGGCTACCCGGGCGGCGCAGGCGGTGAGTTTGCTCCGGGCGGTGACGGTGCGGGCGGCTTCTCCGCACCGACCTTCGGCGCACCGGGCGGCTATCCCGGTGCTGGTGGCTTCGGCGCCCCTCCCGGCGGCGCACCGGGCGCCAGCGGCTTCGGCGCTCCGTTCGGAGCAGGCGCTCCGGGTGGTTACCCGGGTGCTCGTGGGGCTCGTCCGCCGCGGTCGGGTGGCTACCCGGGTGCGGGCGGCATGGGAGCCCCTCCGGGCGGCTATCCGGGCGCGGGTGGCTACAGCGGCGGCGCACCGGGCGGTGCCCCGGGCTTCGGAGCCCCGTTCGCGGGCGCACCGGGCGGCTATCCGGGATCGGGTGGCTTCAGCGGCGGCGCACCGGGCATGGGGATGGGCGGCTACCCGGGTGGAGCGGGCGCCGGCACCGGCATCACCGCCACCATCAAGCGCTACTTCGTGAAGCTGAAGGTGAAGTCCGTGATCGCCGAGCCGGAGCAGGTAGCAGCCAAGAAGAGCTAGTTTCCGGCTCCCCTACAAACTGCTGGTTGATAATGGCTGCCAGGACGTGGTGTACTGCGTCGGGCAGCCATTATTGCGGCTCCCGGACCGCGAATTGCGACCCCAGGGAACGATCCGCCGCAATAACCTCGCTGATACTAATCGGTTCTCCTGTCCTCCTGTCAGGTCCGGTGGCCCACTGCTCCGCAATTAATCCACGGCCATCGCCGCCGGAGCAGGCTGCCGGGTTCTGCCCTAGGTCCCGTTCTGTAGATCCAGGTGTTGTATATGTCAAGTCACGAGCACGAAGACGATTTCAAAGAAATGGAGCTCTGGGAGCACCTCCAGGAGCTCCGGACCCGATTGATCCGTTCCGCCTGCTACCTCATTCTGGGCCTCTCCATCGCCTGGGCGGTCTACCCCTGGCTCAATGAGCTGTTCTTCGCGCCGCTGACGCCGGTGCTGAAGCAGATCGGCGGAAAGATCGTCTATACCCACTTCGCACAGGGCTTCATGCTCCAGCTCCAGGTCTCGCTGGTAGCTGGCCTGATCGTAGCCATCCCGCTGGTCACCCTGGAGCTCTGGGGCTTTATCGCCCCCGGGCTTACCAAGTCCGAGCGGAAAGCCTGTTACGTCGTATTTCCCCTGTCACTCCTCTTCTTCTTCATGGGCATCATCTGTGGTTATGAGCTCATGAGCGTCACGATCTCCTACTTCGCCCAATACATCCCGAAGGACGTTGAGCTGCTCCAGGATCCGCTGAAGTACATCGTCTTCCTCGTGAAAATGGTGGTGGCGTTCGGTATCTGCTTCCAGATGCCGGTGGTCCTGATGTTCCTGGCCTACGTGGGCCTGGTCAACAGCACGGTGCTCCGGGAGCAGTGGCGGATGGCAGTGGTGGGCTGCTTCATCGTGGCCGCGGTGGCCACCCCCGGCGGCGACCCGCTGACGATGATGATCATGGCCGCGCCGCTCGCGCTCCTCTATGTCTCCAGCATTTTCCTGGTGGGCTTCGTTGAGCGGGTCCGGGACGCCAAAGAGAAGAAGCTGGCGTTGGACGGGGCGTAAGCCGAAGCGCACGTATTGCCGCCCCGCGCTCCAGGGGAGCACGGCGGGAATAGGGGAAGGGCTCGCCGGTGGCGGCGGGCCCTTTCTGGCATGTGGCTCACGAGGTTGAGCGCGGGAGGTGGTGTGCGGCCACGAGCCCTCCGGCTGGCCGTGTGCCCGTAATCGGGCGGTCATCCGCGATGGATGAAATCCGCTATCGTTCCTTTGCCCACCCAACGCCAGTTTGCCAGGAGTCCGGCTGTCAGGCCGGCCTTTAGTAAGGCAAGTGCAGGATGCTCGCCCGCCCGCCTGACAGCAGGACTCCTGGCAATCAGCCGAGAGCACTTCCTGGTTCCGAAGTGCAGTTCAGGGCAGTCCCGGAGGCATCCGGGCAGCACCCACCGGTGTCGGTGACTGCTACCGAGAAGCCGTGCCCGGATGGCTCCGGGATTCCGTGGCAATCGGGCGGATCCGGCGGGAAAGGCCGGGAGACCGCCAGGCCACCTGAAATCCAGCCGCCGCACCCGCTAGCCGAAGGAGTCCCGCGATCCAGTGGGCCGGTAACAGCCCATGGGCTTGACCAACACCCCGCCGGCTGGAGCAGCCGGACTCCTGTCAACCGAGCGATGCCTGTCGCAGGGGGCCAAGCCGGCTGGAGCTATGCCGAGAGCGAGATGATCGTCTGGTTGCGGATGCTGACACCGGGTGGTTGCCCGGAGTCCCGGAGCATCCGGGCAGCACCTACTGGTGACGGCGACCGCCAGCGAGAAGCCGTGCCCGGATACCTCCGGGAGTCCGGGGCAATCGTGCCTTAGCAGCCCACATGCCCCCACGTACCGTCTTAGCGAGAGCTGGGCAATCGTACTTGGGCGAGTGGAGCGACCCTAAGGACTCTAGATAGAAGCCGTAGCATAGCGCCTCGTGCGCGTGGGGAGTTGGACCGGCCACTGGTCGCGATCCTTCGCCTATCGACGACGATGGGCCGCGGTACATGCATCAGAGGTTCGGCGAACCTCCCACGCACACGACGCGGTATGCTACGGCTTACTTTTCCCCGCTCATTCGGTGATCGTCCCGATCGCGTAGCCTCCGAGACGTGAGTAAGTTTCAGGTAAAAACCTGAACAAAGCTCTGCGGTAGTGAGGAATGGCACAGACAATCGCTCCCGCAGGCGCTGTCCAGGGATCCAGCCATCTCACAAAAGCTACATTCGCGGGGCGCCAGTTTCTAGCGGCGGCGCGGCGCGGCGGGTATCATTGACTCACGCTACGCTCGGATTTCCACTCACCCGCGGAAGCTTCCCAGGCCCACCGGATGCGAATTCCCGGCTCACGCCGTGCTCGATTGATCGTGTTTGCCCTGACCCTGCTCCTGGCAGCGGGGATCTGGCGTGTGTCTCGCCTGTATGGGACCTACGTCCAGCAGAGCATCGCGCCCACGCTTCTGGCTCAGTTGCGCACGGCGTTGAAGCGCGATATCCGGGTAGACAGCCTGGAGGTGGACGAGCCCGGGCTGCTGGTGGCGAAGGGCGTGCACGTGGCCCGCGGCCCCAGCTTCAAGGAGGGGGAGCTCCTCTCTGCCGACCGCCTAGAAGTGCGCTACGATCCGCTGCTGCTCTCCTGGTCCGCACTGATGGCCCGGGGGTCCGGCTACGACACCCGCGCACGCGTTCGAGCTACCGGTGTCCGCGTGCCCCAGGGCCGGTCTCCGGGGAACCGGGAGTTCTTTTCCGCACGCTCCGCCGAAACCGAGTTGAACTTCGGGGCGGCGCTCCAGGGAAAGGCTGACCAGGTGGTGGCGTCCATCAATCATGTGGATGTGCGGGGCGCCTTCCTCCAGTTGATCCGCACCGCGGACGGCCGCTGGAACTACGAGCAGGTGCTGAAATTCCCGAAGGCCAAGCGCCCCACGGAGTTCCGCGGCGAGTTCCGGATCCTGAGCGGCGCCGTGGAGCTGTACGACCACCGTTCCGGCC
>JAJFMS010000531.1 GCA_020696885.1 Armatimonadota bacterium
TATGTTGACGAGCCGGCCCCCGGCTTCGATCCGGGGCTCGTGGTAGAGATTTAACCGCAGAGACGCAAGCTTGCCCGTATGGGAGGACGCGGAGAGAAGAAACCACAGATACACACAGATGGACACGGATGGGGAATGAACGGAATGCAAGCCAGGACCTCCGGCTCGCATCAGTCCCCTTCCATCAGTGTTTATCAGCGTTCATCTGTGGTTTCTTCCCTCCGCGGTCAATTGGGGAGGGGAGGGGAGTGTGGGGGCTCCGAAGGCGGCGCTCCGCGCCGTCTCCCACACCCATACGCCCATACCTCCACACTCCCCTACGACTACGACCGATCACTACCGGTCGGGCGCATTAGTGTCCGGCCTGGACGAAGAGAGGCTTACCGATGATCCGGCTGCTGGTTCTGGACGTGGAAGGCGTGATCACGCTTCCGGGCGGCGGGCAGTTCCCCTGGCCGCTGGAGGATCTGCTGGGGATCCGCAGCTTCCTGGCGTCCACGCCGCTGGCCACCGTGCTCTGTACCGGGCGCCAGCAGCCCTATGGCGAGGCGGTGATCCAGGCTCTGAACCTTTTTAGCCCACTCTTGGACGCTCAGCGGGCCGGGGTGCGGGCTCGCGGCGGCCCCGAGCTGTTGTCGTGGCCGTCCATCATGGAGAACGGAGCGTACTTCTACGACCCGCTGGCAAAGCGGCCGATCCCCCATCCGGGCCTCTCGGCGGAGCGGATTCAACGCCTGCAGCGCCTCCGCGGCGAGGTGCTGGTCCCGCTGGCGAACCGCACCGGGGCCGTGGTGGAGGCGGGGAAAGACTTCTCCCTCTCGCTGAACCCGCCGCCGGTCGCGCCGGGGAGCAGCGAGCGCCAGCCGATCGAGGGTTTCGGCGCCCAGGTGCGGGAGGTGCTGGGGGAGTATGCCGCGGACGTGGAGGTGAAATACAGCGCCAGCGCCGTGGACATCACCCCGCAGGGCGTGAGTAAGGCCTCCGCGGTCCGGCTGCTGCTGGAGTGGACCGGCCTCGACCCCCAGGAAGTGCTGGGAGTGGGAGACACGCGCGCCGACGAGGCGTGGCTGGCCGAGGTCGGCTGGCGCGCCACCCCTGCGAACGGCCGCGCCAACCTGCCCGGAATGCACTTCTATGCCGAAGGCGCGGTGGCTGCCGGCCTCCTCGAGATCCTGCACCATGCTGCGTCACGCGGCTTCGCGGGGCCAGAGGGGTCAATGAGCCGGTAGCCCAGTGAATTACGGGCCACCCGAAGTGCTTGGGAACGGTGCCCAATACTCCAATACTCCGCCACTCCACTACTCCGGCTTCGCTAGCACGCTCGGCTCTGGTTAGTAGCGGGGCAGTACTATGCGGTGGAGGATGCCTACCTGTCGCGGCACCAGCCCCCGGGGAGACCAGTCCAGCCAGTTCTCCCGGTTCTCCACGCGAAGAAAGTAGGCGGAGTTTCCATCGATCCAGAACGGGCCGCTGACGCCGGCAACGGTGCCGGAAAGCGAGACAACGCCCACCGGGTCATTGGGTCGGAGGGAGCACAGCGAGACGGCGCGCGGGCCTCCGCCCAGCCGGGTCACCCGGAAGAAAAGGAGGGCGGTACCATGCAGGCGCAGGTCGCGTAGGCTTTGCAGGTCGCGCTGCTGCGGATCCACATCGAGGAGTATGCGGTGGTCCGTTCCGTCCGGCAGGCTGGTGTGAAACTGAGACGGTTCCCGCGGGAATCCGTCTGCGGAAGTCAAGTCGGAGCCGAGCCAGTAGAGCCGCCCAGCGAACTGTAGAGGCGCCTCCCAACCGGTGTAATCCGTAAGCACCTCCACCGGGAAGTCCGGCGGATAGGTGTGGAGCGTGATCCGGCTGTCCCCCTGGGCCACCGGCCAGAAGATGCCATCCGGGCCGGCCGACATCCGGAACATCCCAACCGCGATCCGGCGTGCCGGGCCTCCCGCCAGCGGGCTGACCATGAGCTCCCAACGGCGGGGCGGCGGTCCCGGCTTGCGGACCGCCGTGTCCCGTTCACTCCGCACCCAGTAGCAGTATTTCCCGCTCACGCGAAGATCCACTGCTCGCTCCCCGGGCAACACTTCCCGGGGCGGCCCGCCACGGAGCGGGGCAAGCCGCAGGTGCATGCGGGAGATTCCCGGACGGGAGATCCCGGAACGGGGAGCCTGCGGCGGTGGCACTACCATCCCCGGGTCCGCCAGCGGAGGCAGCGATCTCCCGCTGCCTCCTGCACGAAATCGGTAATAGACCCCTTCCCGGCTCACCGCGAGCTCGTCCAGCTCCCCAAGTACGGTACGGTCGTGCATCACCACCCGGGACCCGCCTCCGCGCAACGGCATCGCCCGGACCACGACCCCAACGGTGTCTCTTCGCTGCTCCCGGTAGTAGAGCTGCCCGTCCACCACCCCCAGCACGGACCCGTACCGTCGGTAGGGGATCTCCAGCACGCGCTCCGGCCCCGCGTTCCAATAGAACGAGGAAGCCACGCCAGCGGTAGCAATCGAGAGCACCGCCATGAGACGCGGGCGAGCGCGAAGGCGCTTCCCCCAGTGTTTCCCGGGCGAATGGTAGCGCGCGGCATCAGCCGGCCGGGCGCCCGCTATCGGGTCAGCCAGGACTCTTTCAGGATGAGCCATGTACCTCCAGCCAGCCCGGATGGCGACCAGTCCAGCCAGTTGTCACGTTTCGCATGCGCCAGGTAGAAGCACCGGGTATCGTCAAAGAACACGGGCGTGTTCAGGTGTGCGGCTACCCGGCCCACCTCCTCCAGAGAGCTGCTCCGATCCGGATGCACGCGGCACAGCACGTCTTCTTTTCCAGGCCCGATTTGAGCGGCGTCCGAGATCACGGTATACAGCTCTCCCTCGTGGACAAAGAGGGCGGAGAAGCCTCTCGGGGAGGCGCCTCGAGCTACGAGTTGCGCCAGGCGCCGCTGGTCCGATCCGTCTCGTCGTGAGGAACAGATCCAGACCGGGGGCCCGATTCCCTCCTTCGGGTCTTGCTGTCGCCAGTAGAACCGGCCGCCCAACTCCACGGGGGGCACGATGGAGGGGAAGTCCCGGATCGCCTGGACCTCCCGGTCCTCCGCGCGGGCGTGGAACAGGGTGCGCCGGCCCTGGTGTACGGAGAACCAGAAGACACCGTCCGAGCACGGCGAGAGCGCCGTCACCTCGGAGAGTTTCGCTACCCGGAACATTCCTCCGCCCGGAAGCGGAGTCATCCAGAGCTCCAGCGGGGGGCCGGCTGGTCCGCCCGGTTTCGGGGCGGACGGTGTGACCCAGAAACCGTATTCTGGGCCGGCGGCTACGGATAGGACCTGTTCTTCGGACAGGCAATCCTCCGGAGTACCGCCTGGGAGCCGTGCGTGACGCAGCCTGGGGAGCAGCTCCGGCCGGGTGCCGGCCGGGTAGGCGGCCGGGCCCACGTCGGACCTCTTGGCCATGTTGGCCGAAACCAACCGGCCAGGCCGTTCCGCGGGAGGGTTGCTGAAGGCATAGTAGAGCTGATCGCCGTTCAGGCGGACGTTCAGCCCTCCATCACCGGTCTCCACCACGTATCCGGGCGTCGGATCACGGAACACCTCGCGTCGCCGCCCACCCGCAACCGGGTACGCTTCCACGACCAGGCAGCCGCGCTTGCCGGAGATGTCGGCAACGTACAGTTCACCCTCCACGATGCCCAGCAGGGTCCGCCGCGAGCCGGGGGGGAAGTCGGCGAGCCAGGGACGCTCGACCATCTGGAACCAGACGAAGACGGCCACCGCCACCGCAGCGGCTAACGCCAGCCAACGTGCCGGCCTGGTTGCTCTCCGCGAGCGCTGCATCGCGCCTCCCTCCGTCCGGAACTCTCCGGAGGAAGCTGCTCTTCCCGGTCGAGGCTCGGGCCTTTCGGTCAGGCGGAGCGCTTCAACTTCCAATCGCCGCGGTAGCTGGGCTTCAGCAGCGCCTCGTATTCCTTCTCGCGGGCGTTCTTGATGCGCAGCTTCCGGGCGTCCCACTCGATCTCTTTACCGAGGCGGTAGGCCACGTTGCCCAGCAGCACCGTCTCCGCCAGCGCGCCGCTGTATTCCCAGTTGCAGGTGGTCGGCGTGCCATTCTTGATGGCGTTGATCCACTCCAGGTGGTGCCCTACAGAGTCGGGAATGCTCTGGGATGGGCGCTGGTAGCTGGCGAACCGGTCCTCCGGCAGCAGCTTGTGGGTGCTGTAATCGGCGATGAGCT
>JAJFMS010000532.1 GCA_020696885.1 Armatimonadota bacterium
AGTACTCCCGCTACACCGGCCGCAGCTACGACGACCACCAGGGCGGCGTGATCCGCCAGGCGCCTCCGAACTGGTAACCGCGGGTAACGGGTAGGAACCCGGGAAGGGAGTTCAGCGATGCGCTTAGACGACATCTTCAACGAGGTGATCGACACGGTCACCGGACGAGACCACGACCGTAACCACGACCGGAACGTCGAGCCGGCGAGCCGTGATCCCTGGGGGGACCCGGCGGACCAGCAGGGCGGCGTGGCCCCGGCCAGCCAGGATCCTTTCGGAGATCCGGCAGACCAGTATCGTGGTCAGCAAGTGGTGGATGCCTCGCAGGATCCGTATGGGGATCCCGGCGACATCCGTGACGCTTCCGAAGACCCGTATGGTGATCCGGCAGATCAGGAGCGCCAGGGCGGTGGCCTGCTCGGCCGGTTGTTCGGCCGCTAGCGTCACAGCGATCGTAGCCGTAGCCGAGAAAGAAGCACCGGCGGGAGGGGCGGCCCCTCCCGCCGGTGCCTTTTTCTGCGGTCGTTCCCTGGATACAGGGGAGCCTGGAGGGAGGGAGCGTGCGGCCGACCAACTCATGCCAGGGCAAACGGATCCCGCGGAGACTCGCTGCATGAGTGTTGAGAACAGTGTGGTCAGGGCAATTGAGGTAGCGGTGGGCGCAGCGCCGGATGACGTGGCCCTCCGCGTGCACCTGGCAACCCTGCTGAACGCAGCCGCTCGTCCCGCGGAGGCGCTGGAGCATGCCGCCTACGCGTTGGCGCTTCAGCCGGCGCACCTGGGCGCGCTGCAGGCTGCCGCGGAAGCGGCAGAAACCCTTGGGGACACGGCGCGCACCCTGGGATACCGGACCCTGCTCACCGCGCTCGGCGGCGCTCCGCCGGCCGCGCCCCCAACGGCACCCCCACCCGCCGCAGCTACGGCACCCGCTCCCGATCCTTACGACCTTGGACTCCTGGCCTCGCTGAGCTCCCCCGCTCCGGTGGAGTCCACGCGAGAAGCGCCGGCCTCCAACGACGACGAGCAGCCCGAGCGCTACTTGGAGTTCGATCCGGATGATGATCCGGACACCGAGAGCGTGTTCGAAGTCGAGCGCCCAGAGATGCGCCTCCGGGACGTGGCGGGGCTCCAGGAGGTCAAGCGCCGGCTGGAGGTCTCGTTCCTCGGACCGCTGCGCAGCCCGGAGCTCCGGGCGATGTACCGCAAGTCACTGCGCGGGGGCCTCTTGCTCTTCGGCCCTCCCGGCTGCGGCAAAACCTTCATCGCCCGCGCCCTGGCCGGCGAGTTGGGCGCGAAGTTCATCTCGATTGGCCTCGCGGACGTGGTCGACTCCTGGTATGGAGGGAGTGAGAAGCGGCTCCAGAGGCTCTTCGACACCGCCCGCCGCAACGCCCCCTGCGTGCTTTTCTTCGACGAGATCGACGCGCTGGGGCACAAGCGGTCCCAGCTCCGGGGCTCCGGCGGTCGGAACGTGGTGAACCAGCTCCTCTCGGAGATGGACTCCGTGGGCGCCAATAACGAAGGCGTGTTCGTGCTCGCCGCAACCAACTGCCCCTGGGACGTGGACGCCGCGCTCCGGCGTCCCGGCCGCTTCGACCGGATGATGCTGGTGCTCCCCCCGGACCCGGATGCCCGGCAGGCCGCCCTGGTCTACCACATGCGAGAGCGGCCCGCGGACGCGATCGACTATGCGTGGCTCGCCAGCCGGACCGAGTGCTTCTCCGGCGCGGACCTCGAGCACCTCTGCGAGTCCGCCACGGAATCCGCGCTAGAGCAGTCCATGCGCACCGGTAAGCCGCTGCCGATCCGCATGGACGACTTCCGCCGCGCCCTGCGCGACGTGCGGCCGACCACTCGCGCGTGGCTGGACCAGGCCAAGAACTACGCCATGTTCGCTAACGAGGACGGCGCCTACGATGACCTCCTCGCCTACCTGAAGAGCCGCCGTATCTAGTCGTTCCCCGAGGCGAGATGGACAAAGACTGGATCCTGGATGGGTTCGGCGAGCCCCGGGAGGGCCCTGTCCCGATCGATGACCCGGTGCCCGTGCCGCCACCCGGCACAGCGCCGATCGAATTGCCCGGCGGCTGGCTGATCGACGATCGACCTGTAGAGCCTGAACCCGCTGCGGACGAGCCGTCCGATGCCGAGGACACCGACTACCTCGATGACGAAGGCGAGGATCCGGGCCGGCCGGACGCCGCCGAGCTGCTCCGGAAGGCGCGGTTCATGCTGGATGTGGACCGTCCGAAGGACGCCCTCCGCGCGCTCCAGGAGCTGATCGACTGGTACCCCACCGACCACGACGCCTGGTGCGAGGTGTGCCGCGCCTTCCGGGCGCTGGACGACCGCACCCGCGCCAAGCGCGCGGCGCAGCTCGCAATCGAAGCGGACCCTTACAGCGCCGGCGGCTATGCCGCGACCTGCGCCCTCCAGATCCAGGATCAGGAGTGGAAGGCGGCCCTGAAGACGGCGCAGGACGGCTCCGAAATGACGTACCGGGATGCGGACGTCGAGCGGTGGAAGGTCCGCGCCTGGCTCGCGGGCGGCAAGCGCCAGGAGGCGCAGGAGTACCTGGCGCAGGGACCTGGCTTACCCGAGGATGCGGAGGTCGCCTTCCTTCGGGGCGAGGTGGCGCGCCTCGCCGAAGACTTGCCGACGGCAGACGCCGAGTTCCGTCGCTCGATCGCCCTCAACCCGGGGCACGGGGAAGCATGGGCCGGCCTTGCCGCCGTGCTGCTCAAGCAGGAGCGCCATCCCGAGGCGGTGCAGTGCGTGCACCAGGCGGCCCAGCACTCGCCGGACGAAGGCTCGGTCCCCAGCCGGACCATCGAGGTAATCGACGCCTGGGTGGGCAAGCGGTTCTCCGCCAGAGCCGGCTATGGGATGACGGCGATGCTCGTCTCCATCTTCTGCACCCCCGGTCCCGGCACGCTGTTCCTCTTTCCGGCCGGCCTGATCTGGTACCTCACCGCCCGCCCGCTGGATCGCGCTCGCCGGGAGCGCGTCCTCGCCGACCTCCCCCGGGACTTGCGCGAATACTACCAGACCCAGAAGCAGAAGGACGTACGCAGCACCTGGGAAGGGCTGGGCTGCCTCGTCGGGCTGCTGGTAGGCGTGGTCGCGGTGATTGCCGGGCTCACCGGCCTCTTCTCCCGGTTCGGGTGGGAAGGAGCGCTCCGGGTGCTGCTGCTCCTGGGGGTGGTGAGCCTTCCGATCCTCTGGAAGCTGCTGACCCGCGACGATGCTGCCAAGGAGCGTGCGGTCCGGTTCCGCTTCCCCGGAGATCCCTACGTCCCGGTCACCGATGCTGTGGCCGAGGAAGAAGCGGAAGAGGAGCGCGAACCGGAGCCGCCCGGGGAGTGGGAGCCGGACCCGGTGTGGGCCGGCTGGCAGTTCCTCCAAGAGGGCAAGGCCACGTCTGCCCGCGAGCAGGCCCGCACCGCCCTTTCCGGCGATCCGGAGAACGTGGATGCGCTGGTTCTGTACTCGGCCGCGTCGCTGCACCTGTCCGAGTTCGAGACCGGTGAGGCCGCCGCCAAGAGCGCGCGGACCCACGACCCGGAAGACGTACGCGCCCACGCGCTGGTCTGGGCGAACCTCGCCGCCGCCGGGAAACTCGAGGAAGCCGTGGCGAGCGCCGAGGAGGATCGACTGTTGGCGGACAACGCCGCGGGTTACCTCGTCTGGCTGGTGCGGACCCAGTTCCATTCCGGTTCGCCGGAGATCGCACGGTCGATCTCCACGCTGGTCCAGCGGCTCTATCCCGGCTCCTCGGAGCCGCACGAGGTCGAGGGTGAGTGGGCCTATGATTCCGGCCGCTGGGCCGACGCCGAGGCCGCCTACCGGCGAGCGCTGGCGCTGGATCCTGAGTCGGCGACGCTCCACTCGGACCTCGCCTGGACGCTGGAAAGGCGCTGGCGCTTCGGCGAGGCGCGGGAGGCGAGCCGTCGCGCCCTGGCCGTGGATGCGGAGGAGCCGAACGCGCGGACCCTCATCGAGCGCCAGGTTTCCATCGGCCTGGCCGCCGGCGGGGCGTTGCTGTCCGTGCTCCTCTCGCTCGTCGCGGCCCTCCCCACCTTCCAGGGCAGCCCGACCAACCGCTGGATGATCGCCGCGACGCTAGGGGGGCCGTTCCTCGCCGGTGCCGGCATCTTCTTCCTGGTCCGCCCCGTGTTGCGCCGCATAGCGCCCGGGCTGCTACTCGAAACCGGTT
>JAJFMS010000533.1 GCA_020696885.1 Armatimonadota bacterium
GACGGTGATCGACTCGCGGTGGATGCCCAGGTCGTCGGTGACGGCGAAGACGGCGTCCATATCGGTCTGGCTGATCGGCTTTGGCATCGGTGGTTCCTAGGAGACGCGGTTATAACCGTTCAGGGCCGCCACGCGGTAGGCTTCGGCCATGGTGGGGTAGTTGAACGTGGTGTTGATGAAGTAAAGGAGCGAGTTCGCCTCGCCCTTCTGCGCCATGATCGCCTGGCCGATGTGGACGATCTCGGACGCGTTAGCGCCGAAGCAGTGCACGCCCAGGATCTCCAACGTCTCCCGGTGGAAGAGCAGCTTCAGCATCCCCACCGTCTGCCCCGTAATCTGGGCGCGGGCCAGGTGCTTGAACATGGCGTGGCCGATCTCGTAGGGGATCTTCTCCCGGGTGAGGTCTTCCTCGGTACGGCCCACGGAACTGATCTCCGGGCTGGTGTAGATGCCGGTGGGGATGTCCTTGGTATTGATCACCTCCACCTCGCCGCACCCGCGATGCTTGGCAGCGAGGCGCCCCTGAGAATACGCGGCACTCGCCAGCGACGGGTACCCGATCACGTCTCCCACGGCGTAGATGTGCGGGATCGCGGTCTGGTAGGTCTCGTTCACGTTGAGCTGCCCGCGGTGGTTCGGCTGCACGCCGATCTCTACCAGCCCCATGTCGTCCGTGTTGCCGGTGCGGCCGTTGGCCCAGAGGAGGATGTCGCTGCGGAGTTGCTTGCCAGACTGCAGGTGGAGGATGACGCAATCATCCCGGGCCTCCACTCGCTCATACGTCTCGTTGTTGCGAATCACCACGCCGGTGTCGCGCATGTGGTAGCTGAGCGCGTCGGCGATCTCGTCGTCCAGCATCTCCAGCAGGCGCTCGCGGGTGTTGACCAGGTTCACCTTCACGCCGAGGTTGCGGAACATGGAGGTGTACTCGCAGCCGACCACCCCCGCGCCGTAGATAGTGATGGACTGCGGCGTGTGATCCAGGTCCAGGATCGTATCACTGTCGAAGATGCGGGGATGAGCGAAGTCCACATCCGGCGGACGGTAAGGGCGGGCGCCGGTAGCGATGATGAACGCCTTGCCGGTTAGCTCTTGCTGCGCGCCGTGCAGTTCTTCCACCACTACCGTGTTCGGACTGGTAAAGCGCGCGTTACCCCGGTAGATCGGCACGCGGTTGCGCTCGTAGAAGCTGGTGCGCATGTCCACCTGCTTCTCGATGACGGTGCGCGCCGAGCGGCGGAGCTGAGGGAACGTGAAGTGGAGCGACACGCCCGCCTCGCGGAACAGCGGGTTGTGGTTGGCCTCCGTCATCTGAAAGATGGTGTGCCGGAGGGCCTTGCTGGGGATGGTGGCCCAGTGGGTCGCCGCGCCGCCGACCTTGTTGAAGCGCTCCACCACGGCCACGCTGTTGCCGCCCTTCGCCGCCTGCATGGCGGCGCCTTCCCCGCCCGGCCCGGCGCCGATCACGATTACGTCGTACTGTCCGTCCGCCATCCGCCCTCCCCGGGGTTACAGCCCGCTGATGCAGGCAGAGTGATGGAGTGCTGGGGAAGGAGCTCCCCGCCGTCCACCCTCCGATACTATTCTACGCTGCCGGGTCAGGAACAAAGCCCCGGTTGCTGTTGATAGAATCAGCGTGGAGTTGACCGTCTATCCAAGAGAATGAGATGCCGATCTTCGAATACGTCTGCAAAAGCTGTGAGCACCGCTTCGAGGCGCTGGTCCGCAGCGGGAAACTGCCCGCATGCCCCTCCTGCCAGAGCGATGAGCTGTCGCGCCAGTTGTCCGTGTTTGCGATGTCGAGCGGTTCCCGGCCCGAGGCGGCGCCGCCAATGGGCGGATGCGGCACCTGCGGCGACCCGCGTGGGCCGGGCGCGTGTAAGTTGTAATGACGTAGTGAGGCGTAGTATCGAAGCCCGGCGCGCGGGTTAGAGCGCACGGCCGGGCGGGTAATGCTGTCTGAAGGCGTCGGCGGCGGGATTGATCGTCGATTCGGGGTCCACGTTGCGGGTCATACTATGCCTATCGTAGCCTGTCCGAGTTGTGGGGCGAAGAACCGGGTGGAAGCCCGCGGCCCGGGAGTGCGACCGGTTTGCGGACGGTGCGGCACCGGGCTCCCAGCCGACGACGGTCACCCGCTAGAGCTGACCGACGCGACGTTCGCCACCGCACTGGAATCCGCCGGAGACCGCCCGGTGCTGGTGGACTGCTGGGCGCCCTGGTGCGGCCCATGCCGGATGCTGACGCCCACCATCGAGCGCCTGGCGCAGCAAGCCGCGGGCCGGTTCGTCATCGCGAAGCTGAACACAGACGAGAACCCGCGGGTGGCGGGGAGATTCCAGATCACCTCGATCCCCACGCTGCTCATCTTCAAGAACAGCGTGCTCGTGGAGCAGCTCATGGGGGCGCAGGCGCTGCACGTGATCCAGGACCGGCTCGAAGCGCACGCGTAACCACGACCGCTCCTCCGGGCGCCGGTAAGCGCTTCAGCACCCGTAGCAGGACGTAGCACCCCGGCGCGGCGAAGGGCACCCTGGACGATGCCTGCTTCCAACGCGCGTGAGGGTCTGTGATGCCGCGATTTCCGTTCCTGGTGCTTTCCGCTCTGCTGGGCGCGCTTCCGCTGGCGGTCCGCGCCGCCGAGCCCACGTTCACCTGGGCGGTGCGCGCGGGCGGCGCAAAGCATGACAAGACCCGCGGGCTCACCACGGACCACGACGGGAACGTCTACATGACGGGCGAGTTCGCCGCCAGTGCGGACTTCGGCCCGCACACCCTCACGAGCCGCGGCGACCTGGACTTCTTCCTTGCCAAGTACTCGCCGCAGGGGAAGTGCCTCTGGGCGCGGCAGGGCGGCGGGCTGAAGACCGACCGCGGCTACAGCGTAGCCGTCGACGCGAAGGGCGACGTCTTCGTCACCGGCCACTACCAGAGCGACGATGCCACCTTCGGCGAGGGTCCCGTGCTGCCCCTCCGCGGCGATTATGACGTGTTCACGGCCAAGTATGACGCCTTCGGCAAGCTGCTCTGGCTGCGAACCGCCGGCGGCGAGAAGTATGACTACGGCCATGGAGTCGGTGTAGACGGCGCGGGGAGCTGCTACGTCACCGGCGCCATCGTCGGAGATGCGAGCTTTGGCGACACCCGGGTGGAGAACCCGGTCGGGTCGCACCTGTTCGTCGTGAAGTACACCGGCTCCGGCGACCTGGCGTGGGTGCGCGAGAGCCGCGGCGCGAGCGCGAACGGACAGGCGATTGCCGTGGATCACGCCGGAAACTCCTGGGCTACCGGCTCCACCTCCGGGGACGCGGAGATCGAGGGACTGACACTGAAGGCCGGTGCCCGGGATCTCTACGTAGTGAAGCTGGACTCGAACGGCAAGCCGCTGTGGGCCACCGGTACCGGGAACAACTTCGATGGCCTGGGCACCGGCATCGCCCTGGACGCGCAGGGCAACGCTTACGTGGGCGGGATGTTCAAGGCCACCGGCTTGCTCGCCGGCGCCGAGCTGCGGAGCGCCGGCGACCACGACATGTTCACCACGATGCTGGATCGGGAGGGCAAGCCGGAGTGGGTGCGCCAGGGCGGCGGACCCGGAACCGACTACTGCCTGAGCATCGCCGCCTCACCCTCCGGTGGCTGCTTCGCGGCCGGCGAAATCATGAACGCGACCATGTTCGACGGGCAGACGGTCACCAGCGCCGGCGGACGCGATCTCTACCTCGCGCACTACGATCGCAGCGGCAAGCCGGTCTGGTTCAAGCAGGGCGGCACGGAAGGCGACGATCTTTGCTACTGCATCACCCTGGATCGCCGGGGCAGCGCGTACCTCTCCGGCGCCTTCAACGGGACCACCAGGCACGGCGAGCACGCCATCACCGCCGTCGGCGGCAACGATGTTTTCCTGACCAAGGTGCGGTTGGGCGGGGCGAAGTAACCTGACGCCAGGATGTGGCAATCCCGAGGGTTGAGCAGCACTCCGGCCGCCCCAACCCGTCATTGCGAACCGCCCGTCGTCCCCTCCGTCCTCCACCGTGCTAACGTGGCGGTGTGGCAATCCCGAAGGTTGAGCAGTACTCCGTCAGGGGTGGCACTCAGCGACTGTCGGAGCGCTCGAAGACCAGGAAAAACTGGCTGGAGAGAAACTCGTGGCGGTGGACGAGTTTCCAGCCTGCGGCTTGAGCTTCGGCGAGCACGGCGTCCGTGGAAACGT
>JAJFMS010000534.1 GCA_020696885.1 Armatimonadota bacterium
CGCCGGTGATGCAGACGCCGCCCTCCGCGTCCACGGCGATGCTGCGCGCCGTATCGCTGTCGCTGCCGCCCACGTAGGTGGTGTAGACCGCGCCGGTGCCGGCCGGGTTCAGCTTGGTCACGAAGGCGTCGCGGAACCCACCGGGGCGAGGCGAGGTGGCCCCGGGGAGGTCGGTGGAGGCGGTCTCGCCGGTGACGTAGGCGCTGCCGGCGGCGTCCACCGCGATGCCGCCGCCCAGGGAGAGGTCCGCTCCGCTGCCGCCGAAGTAGGTTCCGTAGACCAGCACCGGATCGACCACCAGCGGCAGCGAGCGGTCGTACGCGCCCAACTGCAGCCCGAACTCGACGGCGCCTGGCGCGGCGGTCTCCTGCAGCGCGTAGGCGACTTCGACCGGCTCCCGCTGTCCGCCGCGCTCCTGGTAGGCGATGGGGCGGCGCTGGCGGACCTCGCCCGTGGCGTCGGCCAGCACCAGGTCGCCGCTCGGGTCGATGCTCGCGCTCGCTGTGCCCTGCACCGCCACGCGGATCGCGGCGGGGTCCGCACCCGGCGCGACGATGAAGTCGTACTCCAGCTCCTGGCCGCGCCCGTAGTAGACGAGGTCGACTCCGGGGTATGCCGCATCCCTCCGGACCGCGCCGTACGTGCGGATGCCGCGCTTCCAGTGGCGAGGATCACGGCCCTTCAGGTAGTGGACCCTTCCGGCGAGGGGCCGCTGGCCGCGCACGGCCGCGGGCTTCGCGGGAGCGCCCATCCGGAAGCGGAGCGCGGCGCCGGTGGTGCCGCGCAGGCGGAGGCCGTCTTCCAGCACCTCGACTACACGCCGATCGGCGCGGGACGCGAAGCGGACCTCTCCGGGGAGCTGTCCCTCGTTCGCCTCGAACGCCAGCGGCAGGTTTCCGTAGGCGGTGGCGGCGGCCGGCGGCGCGGCGGCCTCCCGGCGGAGGGCCACGCAGGCCAGCAGCGAAGCCAGCGCCAGCAGCACGGCGGCGGCCCAGCAGCGAGAGGGAAATCGGGTATCCAGCGCAGCCTCCCGGAGTTGGCAACAGAGCGGCGGTTGAGAAGTACTCCAATCACGATTCTGGCAGACCGGCGGTCGCGAGCACAGCCCGAGTGGGCTGCGTGATGCGTAATTCGTAATGCGTAAGGAAACCGTCCCTCGAGCAAGGAGGCGGCCCTCGAACGAGGCGCCGTTCTGGATTTACGCATTACGTATTACGAGTTACAAACGACGTGCCGCACGGGTTCCCCAGCGCTAACTGTCGACCCGATTCCCGTTTCCGGCTGGGGGCGGCCGGGTATCGTGGAGACGGAGGTACCCATGCGCGAAGGAAGCTACGCCGAGATAACCCCCGGGATGCGTGTCGTCGGTAAAGACGGTGAAACGATCGGGGCTGTACGCGAGGTGATCGTGGACGAGGGAAGCGGGATCTTCGTGGGACTTGCGGTCCGGCCCAACCTGTTCACGCATTCTCTGTTCGTTCCCGGCGCAGCCGTGGAACGGCTTCACGACGACGTCGTATCCGTCGAAACGGTGAAGAGCGAGCTTCATCCCTACAATACGCCGGAGGAACGTCGCCACGATACTGTCGAAGCGTTCGAAGGCGTCAACGCCTGATCTTCCCGGTATCTGCCGGGTTTCCCGGTGCCGTTCGTTTGACGCCCTACCCCGGCCCCTCGCCGCATGAGGGGCCGGGCTGGATTCCCCTGCACCGGGACCGCGGAGAGCCTGCGTGTCAGATTTAGCGCTACCCCGACCCGAGTATCCTCGCCCCCAGTTTGTTCGAGATCAGTGGCTCAGCCTGAACGGTGAATGGGAGTTCGCCTACGACGATGCGGACCAGGGCCTCACGGAAGGCTGGTCCGACGGGCGCGCGCTCGACCTCCGGATCCAGGTGCCCTTTGCGTACCAGAGCCGGTTGTCCGGTATCGAGGACAAGTCGATCCACGAGATCGTCTGGTACGCGCGGACCGTGGAGCTTCCGGCCGGCTGGAAGGGCCAGGACGTCCTGCTGCACTTCGGCGCGGTGGATTACCGCACCACCGTCTGGGTGAACGGCCGGGAGGCCGCCCACAACCGCGGCGGACACGTGCCGTTCAGCCTGGACATCGCTCCGTATCTCACCGACGGACCCACCCGGATCACCCTGCGCGTGGAAGACCGGCAAGACCCGCACCAGCCGCGGGGGAAGCAGTCCAGCAGCGGCACGCCCAGCGGCATCGACTATTACTGCACCACCGGCATCTGGCAGAGCGTGTGGCTGGAGCCGGTGCCGGAGATGCGGATCGACACCGTGCGGATCACACCCAACGTGGCCGACTCCGCATTTGACTTCACGATCCAGCTCCACGCGCCGGGGATCCGATGGGAGCTGGAGGTGGAAGTGCTGGCGAACGGCCAGCCCGTGGCCACGCGCACCGAGGCCGCCTCCAGCGCCGTCCACTCCATCCGCGTGGAGATTCCGAACCCCACGCTCTGGTCGCCGGAGACCCCGTTCCTGTACGACGTGAACGTCCGCCTCCGCCGGGAAGGCCAGGTGCTGGACGAAGTGCGGCTCTACGCCGGCCTGCGGTGCATCGCCATCCGCGACGGCTGGGTGCTGCTGAACGGCAAGCCGCTCTACCTGGCCCAGGTGCTGGACCAGGGCTACTGGCCGGACGGCTACCTGACGCCGCCTTCGGACGACGCCCTCCGCGCGGACGTGGAGTGGACCCTCCGCTTCGGCTTCAACGGCGCCCGGAAGCACCAGAAGGTGGAGGACCCCCGCTACTACTACTGGTGCGACCGCCTGGGGCTGCTGGTCTGGGCCGAGATGCCGAACGCGCGGGCCTGGTCGCCGGAGGGGGAGGAGCAGCTCCTGGCGGAGTGGGAGCGCGCGGTCTGCCGGGACTTCAACCACCCGTGCATCATCACCTGGGTGCCGGTGAACGAGAGCATGGGCTTTCCGCACCTCCGTGAGGGGCACCCGGGGCAGTATGCCTTCCTGGAGCGGATCGTGGCCGCCACGCGGCAGCTCGACCCCACGCGGCCGGTAATCGACAACGACGGTTGGGAGCACACGGACGTCACCGACATCATCGCCGTCCACGACTACAGCCACACCGGCGATCGCCTGCGCGAGCGGTACGCCGAGGCGCTGCAGGGCGGACCGATGCCCCCCGCCACCTGGACCGGCTCCCGCCAGATCTTCGCCCGCGGCTCCCGCTATCACGGGCAGCCGGTGATGCTCACCGAAATCGGCGGGTTCCTGCTGGTGCCCGACCTCCCTCACGACCAGCTCGACCGGATCTACCGCATCTATGACTCGTTCCACTCGCCGGCGGAGCTGCTGGAGAAGTACCGCAACCTGATGCAAGGCATCGGCGACCTCACGTTCGTCAGCGGCTTCTGCTACACGCAGCTCACCGACATCGAGCAGGAGATCAACGGCCTCCTCACCTTTAACCGCCAACCCAAGGTCGAGCCGGGAGCCCTCGCCGCCATCCACCAGGCGCTGCTGGCGCGGAGACAGGGGACGTAGGGAGTGTTCGGTGTTCGGTGTTCGGTGTTCGGAGATTCTGCGGGTCGTTCGGCGGTGTCGCTGTTCGGCCTCAACGTAGCCGCTACCGGATGCGTCTCCCATTCGACATTCGAACTTCGTCACTCGCACTTCCTCAGGGAGGGGAGCGCTCTCATCGCTCGGAACTTCCGAGCATCGCTCGCGGCACCGCCCGCCGCCGGCCCACATCCTGGAGGACGAGCACTGTGGCTCGTCTATCTCAACGAAGAGGCCCCCCAGCATGCCTACCTCCATCACCTTCCACGGCGCCGCCGACACCGTCACCGGCTCCCGCCACTTCCTCGAGACCGCGGGCAAACGTATTCTCGTGGACTGCGGCCTCTTTCAGGGCCCGCGAGAGATCCGCGAGCGGAACCGGAAGCGGTTTCCGGTCGATCCGGCCACCCTGGATGCGGTGGTGCTCACGCACGCTCACCTGGACCACGCCGGCTTCCTGCCGCGGCTGGTGAAGGACGGCTACCGCGGTACGATCTATTGCACGCCGGCCACGCGCGACCTATTGGGCGTGATGCTCATGGACTCCGCGCGGCTTCAGGAAGAAGAGGCCGAGTACGCCAACCGGAAGGGCTACTCCAAGCACCAGCCCGCGGTGCCCCTCTACACCCAGGCAGACGCGCAGCAGTGCCTGGAGCAGCTCCACGGCATCTCCTAC
>JAJFMS010000535.1 GCA_020696885.1 Armatimonadota bacterium
CCCCCATTTCCCTTGACCCTAGTGTTTCAGGTGAGCGTCGAACCACTCGATACTGTTGGTCATCATCGAGGGGTGGAAGCCGTGACCCACGTTCGGGATCCGGTTCACGATGAGCCGCTCGTTTGCGCCCTGGTAGATCTCTTTCTTCAGGATGGCGATGAACCGCTCGCCGGCTTCCGGCGGCACCTGGATGTCCTTGTCGCCGCTCTGGAAGGCGATCCAGGGCCGGTGCTTGTAAGCCGTGTAGTTCGTCAGCGGGTTGCGCCGGTCATAGTCCGCCTGGGCGGCCCAGTCCGGCTCCCCCGGCGGCTCCCAGGAGCCCACGCGCATCCAGTCCGGCGTTGCCACGATGGCCGATACCGCCTTGATCCGCTTGTCCACCCCGGCGGCGGTGACGGAGATGTCGCCGCCCATGGAGGTGCCGCCGATGCCGACCTCCGGACGCACGCCCAGCTCCTTGATCGCCCAGTCGATCACCGGTGGGACCTCTTCGGCCGTCTTCGCCAGGATCGGCCAGAAGTAGCGCCGGATGTTGCCGCGCACCCGCGTGGGCAGCGTGGCCTGCGGCTCGATCCGCCGCTCGCCGTGCTGGAACACTTCGGGGCTGATGGCCACGTAGCCCCGCTCCGCAAACTGGCGAAGCTGGCCTTCCGTGCCTTCCTTGGTGCCGCTGAAGCCCGGGTACCACAGGATCAGGGTACGCCCCTTCGTATCCGGGGGCGCCACGACCAGGGCCGGGATCTCCCCGATCTTCACCTTCCGGGAGGTAATCCCTCCCGGCTTGGCGGTTTGCGCCCGGCCTGGGATCCCCGCCAACGCGAGGGCCGCCAGGGCGAGCGCGGCCGCCGCAAGAGTGCGTTTCATCGATCGAATTCTCCGTGAGCAGATCGAACGGGCCGGCCGCGCACCGGCCCGAAGTCGCTGAAGCTGTTCCGGCCGGGGGTAAGGCATTCCTGCACCGGTGTTGGGTGTTGGGTGTTGGGTGTTGGGAGAGGAAGCGGCCGCACTGGTCCTCGCCCGGAATCCTTCTCCTTCTCGTTCTCATTCTCTTTCTCGGCCCCGGCTGCCCTTCTCACGTGACCTTTCCCGGCACGAGGTGATAATATGTAACCGGGTTACATAAGTGGTCGGGACCGGCGCCGGCGCTCGTGATCCGGTCGGGGAGTCCGAGAGCATGCGCGAAGAGTGCACCAGTTTCGCGGAGAAGCTGACGGGGCTGTTTAGCGACATCGTCGTGAAGACGATGACCGTTCAACTGCTGCGGGAGCTGGACGAGCTGGACATCACGCTCTCCCAGCTCCAGGCGCTCACGCACGTGGCGGAGCGGGGGAAGTGCTCGGTGGGAGCCATCGCGGAGCGGCTCGGGGTCACCCATCCCGCGGCGGTGAAGCTGGTGGACAAGCTGATCCGGAAGGAATTGGTGACGCGGACGGTGGCGGTAGAAGACCACCGCCAGAGCGACATCCGGATCACCGAAGCGGGGCGCCGGCTGGTGACCGGGGTGCGGCAGGAGCGAACCCACCGGCTGGAGCACGTGTTGGACCGGATGGCGCCGGATGAGCGGCAGGCGCTGATCCAGGGGCTCCAGGCGTTCGTGACGGCGGCGCTCCGGGACGAGGGCGCCCTCGATCAGCTCTGTGTGAGCTGCCAGGCGCTGAAGCCCACGGACTGCAGCGATTTTAGAGTGATGGTGGGAGATCGGAGCCGCTAGCCATCCGCAGCGGGTAATCTGAGCTCCGTTAACGGTTTTGTCCGTCAGGGACGAGCCGGTTCGCACTGCCCAGCGGGGCGAGCCGGACCATGGGGAGGCAGGAGAAGCAGATGGCAGTTACGTTGCCCATCTACATGGACAATCACGCAACGACCCCGGTTGACCCGCGGGTTGTGGAAGCGATGCTTCCGTACTTGAGAGAGCACTTCGGCAACGCGGCCAGCCGGAGCCACCCGTTCGGCTGGGCGGCCGAACAGGCCGTGGATGCGGCTCGCATGCAGGTCGCCGGGTTGACGACCGCGGACCACCGCGAAGTGATCTTCACCAGCGGCGCCACCGAGAGCGATAACCTCGCCCTCAAAGGCGTGGCGGAGATGTATCGCGAGAAGGGCAACCACATCATCACTTCGGTGGTGGAGCACAAGGCGGTCCTGGACAGCGCGAAGCGGCTGGAGAAGTGGGGCTTCCAGGTCACCTACCTCCCGGTCGACGACCTCGGCATGGTGCGACCGGAAGCGGTGGCCGAGGCGATCACGGACCAGACGATCCTCTGCTCCATCATGTTCGCCAACAACGAGATCGGCACGATCAACCCGATCCGCGAGATCGGCGCCGTCTGCCGCTCCCGGGGCGTGTTGTTCCACTGCGACGCGGTGCAGGGCTTCGGCCGCGTGCCGTTCGACGTGCAGGCAATGAACGTAGACCTGGCCTCGGTGACCGGGCACAAGATCTACGGCCCCAAGGGCGTCGGCGCGCTCTACGTGCGGCGGCGGAACCCGCGGGTCCGCCTGGCGCCCCAGATGGACGGCGGCGGCCACGAGCGCGGCATGCGCAGCGGCACCCTCAACGTGCCGGGCATCGTCGGGTTCGGGAAAGCGTGCGAGATCGCGGCGGCGGAGATGGAGCAGGAGAACGCGCGGCTTTGCGGCCTGCGAGCCCGCCTCCACCACGGCATCACCAGCCAGCTCGATGAGGTCTACCTGAACGGCCACCCCACCGAGCGCCTCCCCGGCAACCTCAACGTGAGCTTTGCCTACGTGGAAGGCGAGAGCCTGCTGATGGGGCTGAAGGACGTGGCGCTAAGCTCCGGGTCCGCCTGCACCTCCGCGAGCCTGGAGCCGAGCTACGTGCTCAAGGCCCTGGGCGTGGGCGATGACCTGGCGCACTCCTCCATCCGGTACGGTATCGGTCGGTTCAATACCGAAGAGGAAGTGGATTTCGTGGCCCAGCTCACCGTCGACACGGTGAACCGCCTCCGCGAGATGAGCCCGCTCTACGAGCTCGCGAAGGAAGGCGTGGACCTGAAGACGGTCCAGTGGTCGGTCGAGGCTGCGCACTAATTCATGCGCGCGAAGTGCAACCACAGCGCAAGCTGGGTAATTGGAGCAAGAGGTACGGAAAATGCCATACAGCGACAAGGTGCTGGACCACTATAACAACCCGCGGAACGTCGGCAGCCTGGACAAGGCGGATCCGACCGTGGGCACCGGGATCGTCGGGGCTCCGGAGTGCGGCGACGTGATGAAGCTGCAGATCCGCGTGAACCCGGAGACTCACGTCATCGAGGACGCGAAGTTCAAGACGTTCGGCTGCGGCAGCGCCATCGCTTCTTCCAGCCTGGCCACCGAGTGGGTGAAGGGCAAGACGCTGGACGAGGCGCTGGAGATCAAGAACACCGAGATCGTGGAAGAGCTGGCGCTCCCGCCGGTGAAGATCCACTGCTCGGTGCTCGCGGAAGACGCGATCAAGGCGGCCATCGCGGACCTGAAGCAGAAGGCCGAAGCGGCCCAGCCTGCGGAAGCGGTTACCGCGGGGGCTTAGTTAAGATCGATTCACCACAAAAGCACGAGGGCACTAAGGGGGAAGGGGTAGACAGGATCGAGCTGGGTGAGAGCACGTGATGACTGGAGGGCCGTCCCCAGGTTGTCCAACCGTTTCTCTCATCCTGTAAATCCTGTCTAGATCCCCCTTGGGGTGCCCGGTGCCGGCGTGGTGTGGAGAACGAGCATGGCGGAAACGGCAACACTGGTAACCGAAGCGCCGGCGGGGATGATCGGGCTTTCCCCGGCGGCGGCGCGGAAGGCGCGGGAGATCCTCGCGCAGCAGGAGAACTCGGAAGGGCTCTACCTGCGGATGGGCGTGAAGGGCGGCGGCTGCTCCGGCTTCTCGTACTTCCTCGAGTTCGATCGGGACATCGACCCGAAGTATGACCGCACGTTCGAGAGCGAAGGTGTGAAGGTGGTGGTGGACCGGAAGAGCATGCTCTTCCTGGCCGGCACCACGCTGGACTACACCGGCGACCTCCACGTGGTGGGTGAGGGCGGCTTCACGTTCGAGAACCCGAATGCCAAGCGAA
This sequence comes from Armatimonadota bacterium, assembly GCA_020696885.1. Next base: position 4,068 of record JAJFMS010000535.1, read on the forward strand.
GCTGCGGCTGCGGGACCTCGTTCCAAGCGTAGTGTATTACGCGTAGTACGAACTACCCGTCGGACCTGGTAGCCGGTAGGGCATGATCAACACGGAGTCCCGAAGCAATTCGGGCA